>NZ_JBBMXE010000006.1:0-179356 GCF_037996745.1 Xenorhabdus siamensis | reverse complement strand
TACGTGATTTACACCTCCGGTTCGACCGGCACACCAATGTTGCAGTTTGCTTCATTGAGTTTTGATGCCAGTGTCTTGGAAATCATGATGGCACTGTGCAGTGGTGCCATGTTGGTTATTCCCACAGACTATGTGCGTCAGGACCCAATCCAGCTATGGCGTTATCTGGAAGCGCAAGCGCTGACACATGTTTGTTTGACACCGTCTCTGCTTCATGACGGGGCAGATGTACCGGTATTAACGAAAAAATTCACCTTGACATTGGCGGGAGAAGCGCCCAGTACGGCGTTAATTCAGGCGCTGTGTGGCCGGGTCACTCTGTTCAATGCCTATGGCCCGACCGAGATAACGGTGTGCGCCACGGTCTGGCACTGTCCGTCAGACTATACCGATTCCGCGGTGCTTATCGGGCGTCCAACGGCGAATACCCAGATTTATTTGTTGGATGCACATCGTCAGCCAGTGCCCGGATGCGCGCATGTACCGGACCGGGGATTTAGCCCGTTATCTACCGGACGGTAATCTGGAGTTTCTCGGCCGTAACGACCAGCAGGTGAAAATCCGTGGCTTCCGTATTGAACCGGGGGAAATTGAAGCCCGGTTAGTAGAGCACCCAATGGTGCGGGAATCGGTGGTGTTGGCGCAGGGAGAAGGGCAGGATAAGCGGTTGGTGGCTTATGTGGTAACGGAAACTGTGGTAACGGAAACGGGGGACACAAAAGAGAAGGCGTTGGAAACCGATGACGGGTTGGCGAGCAGCCTGCGTGCCCACCTGAGTTCCTTATTACCGGATTATATGGTGCCGGCCGCTTTTGTCCGTCTGGATGCGCTTCCATTAACGTTGAACGGTAAGCTGGATCGCCGGGCACTACCGTCACCAGACGATAAAGCCTTTGCCCGTCAGATCTATGAAGCACCACAAGGAGAAATGGAAATTGCCCTGGCGGCTATCTGGCGAGAATTGCTAGGGATTGATCAGATTAGTCGGCATGATAATTTCTTTGCCTTAGGTGGTCATTCATTACTGGCGATACAAATGATGAATCGGATAATCACTTTAGGCATTGAGCTACCTCTGGCCACACTGTTTAAATCCCCAATTTTGGCTGCTTTTGCTGAGGAGATGAAAAGTCAGTTTGGTGAACGTCGATTGGGTGAATATAGTAATAAACTTCCTGCTATATTGCCAATATCCCGTGAGAGTCACTTACCGTTATCATTTGCTCAACAACGCCTGTGGTTTTTGACACAATTTGAGGGCGTTGGTGACACTTATTTTATCCCGATGGCTTTGCGCTTGCGTGGTCAGCTTGATATTACTGCCTGGCAGCAGGCACTTGATGCTCTGTTTGCTCGCCATGAAGCGCTGCGTTCAGTCTTTATCACGATTGATGGCCAACCTCAGGTCGAACTGTTACCGGCTGCATCTGGTCTGCCGATGAAAAAACATGATCTACGTAATTCACCTGATGCAGATGAAGAAATTGAGCGTTTATGTACACAGGAAATGGAAGCATCGTTTGATCTTGTTAAGGGACCCTTAATCCGCGCTAAATTGATACAACTGGATGATGATGATTATATTTTCCTGCTGACTCAACATCATATTGTGTCAGACGGCTGGTCTATAAGCGTACTGATCCGTGAATTGAATGCCCTCTATACGGCTCTTTTGGCAGGAAATACCGAGCCGTTGCTGCCATTGGCGATTCAGTACCCTGATTATGCCGCATGGCAGCGTCAGTGGTTATCATCGGAACGGGTACAAATTCAGTCTGACTATTGGAAAACGGTGTTGGCAAATGCTCCTGTTTTGCTGGACTTACCGACTGATCGGTCTCGTCCATTGGAGCAATCATTTTCCGGGCATGCTATCGCCATTAATCTGGGGACAGAATTAACGGAGTCCCTCAAGCACCTGAGTAAACAGCATGGTGTCACCTTATTTATGACGCTGTTATCAGCCTGGGCCACGGTTTTGTCGCGCTTGTCAGGTCAGCATGATCTGATTATAGGTACTCCGAGTGCAGGCCGCGGCCATCAGGAAGTGGAATCCCTGATCGGTTTCTTTGTTAATACGTTGGCCTTGCGCATTGATTTATCAAATGAACCGAATGTGACTGAATTACTTGCGCGCGTAAGGCAAACCGCATTGACAGCACAGGAACATCAGGACCTGCCGTTTGAACAGGTAGTGGAAATCGTACAACCGCCACGTAGTCTGGCACATACACCGCTGTTTCAGGTGATGTTTGCCTGGCAGAATTTTACCGGACAAAGCTTTACCGGACAAAGTGTTACCGGGAAAAGCCTGACCGGGAAAAACAACGAACGCCAGGATTGGGAACTGCCGGGACTGGCTGTTACCCCCATGGATCAGGCCTTTAATATAGCTAAATTTGATCTCGAACTGAGCCTGTTTGAGGAGAATGAGCAGATAGTTGGAGCACTGCATTATGCTACGGCTCTGTTTGATCAACCAACCATTGAGCGGCATATCGGGTACTTACAGACAGTATTGCAAGCGATGGTGGCTGACCATCAACAACAGGTCGGAAAAATCGATCTTTTGTCGCCAGTGGAACGTAAATTATTGCTGGAAACGTGGAATACAACTGAAACTACGTATTCTGACACGTTATATATTCATCAGTTGTTTGAACAACAGGCAGCGAAAACCCCGGATGCAACAGCGCTCGTGTATGAAGAACAAAAATTCAGTTACGCGGAACTGAATGCCTGGGCTAACCAGCTAGCACATCAATTGATCACACTGGGTATAACTCCTGATCAGCGGGTAGTGGTTTGTGTAACACGTTCACCAGCGATGGTAGCAGGATTGTTGGCTGTGTTGAAAGCGGGCGGAGCCTATGTACCTCTGGATACTGATTATCCGGGTGAACGCCTGGCGCATATTCTGACGAATTCAGAGCCTGCTATCCTGCTGGCGGATAAGGCCGGACGTCTTGCCTTGGGTGAGAAAGCCATTGCTGATTTAACGGTACTCGATCCTAATGTGTTGCCACATCAGCCGGAGAACAATCTACAGGTACTCAATTCACAGGTACATAATCCACAGGTACTTGCCCTGACTCCACAGCATCTGGCGTATGTGATTTATACCTCCGGTTCGACCGGTACACCAAAAGGCGTGATGGTTGAACATCAGCAACTGGTCCATCAAATTACTGCACTGAGCAGGAAATGGTCGTTTAATGCGTCTGATCGGATATTGCAGTTCTGCAATCCTTCTTTTGATGTCTGTGCATCAGAAATATTTTGTGCACTAACTAATGGTGCAGAACTCGTATTGCGGACAAATCAGTGGATATCCAGCGCACAGGAATTCTGGCGTCTGTGTGAACTTTATCAAATTAGTTATCTGTCAATTCCGGTTCAATTTTGGCGGGTCATTGCTGAAGCTAATGAAGGCAGTATTTATAAGGGCTTAAGGGTCATGTGTATTGGCGGGGAAACGATACCTCATCATGAATTGGAACGCTGGTTATCTGTTCACCAGGAACGGCCTGTTTTGGTGAATTGCTATGGGCCGACAGAAGCGACAATTACCACGACGATTTCGTGCCTGAATGAAAGCACAGAACAAGCCAATATCATTGGCCGGCCCCTTGCGAATATGCGTGTTTACCTGCTGGACACTTATGGTCAGCCAGTGCCATTGGGAACGGTAGGCGAGTTATATATTGGTGGTACAGGTGTAGCCCGCGGTTATTTTAATCGCCCTGAGCCGACAGCGGAACGTTTTCTGATGATCCATTTAGCCATCAACCGGGGGCACGTATGTACCGCACCGGAGATTTGGCGCGTTACCTGCCGGATGGCAATCTGGTATTTGTCGGCCGTAATGACCAGCAGGTGAAAATCCGTGGTTTCCGCATTGAACCGGGTGAAATTGAAACCCGATTGGAAGAGCACCCGCTGGTACGTGAGGCGCTGGTGTTAACTTTAGATGATGGGCAGGATAAACGTTTGGTGGCTTATGTGGTAGCACACGCTGATGAGGCGTTACCTAATAGTCTGTATACCTATTTGAGTACCCTTTTTCCAGACTATATGGTGCCAACCGCATTTGTACGACTGAATGCATTTCCATTGACGCCAAACGGAAAATTGGATCGTCAGGCATTACCTGCTCTGAACAATGAAGCCTTTGTTCACCAGATTTACGAAGCACCAAGTGGAAAACTGGAAACGACTTTGGCGGCCATTTGGCAGGAGTTATTGGGTGTTGAACAGATAAATCGATATGATAATTTCTTTGCGTTGGGCGGTCATTCATTGCTGGCTGTACGAATGGTAGAACGCTTGTGTCACGAGGACTTAGCATTGACGGTACGTGATCTGTTTCAGTCTCCGGTGCTGTTTGAACTGGCTCAGTCATTAGGTCAGCATCAGGTTGTGGAAGTGCCACCTAATATCATTACCTCGGCAACCACGACGCTCACACCAGAGATGTTACCTCTGGTTGATCTGACTCAATCTGACATCGACTCCATTATTGAGCAAGTACCGGGTGGGCTTGCTAATATTCAGGATATCTATGCTTTGTCTCCGCTACAGGATGGTATCTTGTTCCACCATTTATTGGAAAATAAAGGGGATACCTACCTGTTGATAACTCAACAAGCTTTCGCTGATAGAGCCTTATTGGACCGTTATTTGACAGCCGTTCAACGGGTAGTCGATAGGCATGATATCCTGCGTACCGCTTTTATCTGGCAAGGCTTATCGGTTCCGGTTCAGGTAGTCTGGCGTCAGGCTTCTTTATCAGTCACGGAACTGACATTAGATCTGGCTGATGGCCCGGTGAGTGAGCAACTGGCTCAACGCTTTGATCCACGTCACTATCGCCTTGATCTGAGACAGGCACCGTTGTTGCGCTTTGTGGTTGCACAGGAAAAACCGGATGGCCGTTGGCTCTTATTGAGGCATCAGCATCACTTGATCGGTGACCATACGACACTGGATGTGATGAATCGGGAAGTTCGGGCATATCTGTCTGGTGAAGAGGAGCATCTGCCTGCTCCGGTTCCTTTCCGAAATTTGATTGCTCAGGTGCGGATGGGGGTAAGTCAAGAAGAACATATTCATTTCTTTACCGATATGCTGGTTGAGGTGGAAGAGCCAACATTACCGTTTGGACTAACGGAAGTGTATCGCAGTGATTTACAAATGACAGAATATCACCAGATGCTGACGTTTACTCTGAATGACCGCCTTCGTAATCAGGCCAGACGCCTGAATATCAGTTTAGCGGCGTTATGTCACGTGGCTTGGGCACAGGTGTTATCACATACCAGTGGGCAGGAAAAGGTGGTGTTTGGTACGGTGCTGTTTGGGCGTATGGCGGGAGGAAAAGGGACTGATAGTGGTATGGGGATGTTTATCAATACCTTGCCATTACGGTTGGATATGGATGAGACCTCCGTATGGGAGAGTGTACAGATAGCACATAGCCGGCTAGCTGGCTTGTTGGAGCATGAACATGCGTCATTGGCGCTGGCTCAGCGTTGCAGTGGTGTACAGGGTGACATTCCACTCTTTAGTGCATTGCTAAACTACCGACATAATGTGTCGTCAACCCCTGTCGATGAAATGATGGTCGATGTTGAATTTATTGACGCACAGGAGCGTACTAACTATCCATTAACGTTGTCAGTAGAGGATCTGGGTGATGCTTTGGGCCTAACGGCTCAAGTAGTACAGCCGCTTGACCCAAAACGAATATGCAGTTATATGCAACAAGCACTGGAAAGTTTGGTGGAAGCCCTTGAACAAGCGCCCAAAACCCCGATACGGGAATTGGAAATTTTGCCACAAGCGGAACGGAATCTATTGTTAAAAACCTGGAATGTCACAGAGATAACTTATCCTAATACGTCATGTATTCATCAGTTATTTGAACAACAGGTGGAGAAAACCCCAGATGCTACGGCGTTAGTATATGAAGAACAAATCTTCACTTATGCCGAATTAAATATCCGAGCCAATCAGTTAGCTCATTGGCTGATTGCATTGGGTATAAAACCGGATCAGCGGGTGGCAATTTGTGTTACACGTTCACCAGCTATGGTGGTGGGATTGCTGGCGGTGCTAAAAGCGGGAGGAGCCTATGTACCTCTAGATCCCGTTTATCCAAGTGAACGTTTGGTGCATATTTTGGCTGACACAGCCCCGTTAGTATTATTAGCAGACAGGATAGGGCAAGTAGCATTGGGTGGGAAACGGTTTACTAATTTGGTGATACTTGATCCGAATACGATTTTCGACCAGCAACCGGTTGATAATCCATTGGTAGCAACGCTGACACCGCAGCACTTGGCGTATGTGATTTATACTTCAGGGTCGACCGGCATACCGAAAGGGGTGATGGTGGAACATCAGGCTGTTTATCAACGTATTCTCGGTCTTAATCAGATCTACGCTGTCACAGAGCAAGACCGGCTGCTGCAATTTTCATCATTTGCATTTGATACATCAATCGAAGAATTTTTTTCATCCTTATGTCATGGGGCTACGTTGGTGATACGTAATGATAGTTGGTTATCTTCTACACAAGAATTTATTTCTTTGGCCCGGCAGTACCGTATCACGATCATGTCATTACCGACCCTGTTTTGGTCTGAACTGGCAGCCAGAAATAATACATTGCAGTTACCGGATTGCCTCCGATTAATCATTATTGGTGGCGAGGCGGTGAAAAAGCGGGCTACTCAGGATTGGTTTGCACAGGAAACCCACCACCTACAGTTATTAAATACTTATGGTCCTACTGAAAATACCGTGATTGCGACTTGTCAGGAGATATTCTCCCCAGAGGATACTTGTTCAATTGGCCAACCGATAAGTAATACTTGTATTTATTTGCTGAATAAATATGGGCAACCTGTGCCATTAGGTTGTATTGGAGAAATATATATTGGTGGAGTGGGGGTAGCACGGGGGTATCTGAATCGGCCAGAACTAACGGCTGAACGTTTCCTGCTTGATCCATTTAGTAATAAACCTGATGCACGAATGTATCGAACCGGCGATTTGGCGCGTTACTTGCCGGATGGCAATTTGGAATTCCTGGGACGCAATGACTATCAGGTCAAAATCCGGGGCTTCCGGGTAGAGCCAGGAGAAATTGAAACCATACTGACAAAGCATCCGGCAGTGAATGACGCTGTGGTACTGGCATTGGGAGAAGGGCAGGAGCAGCGTCTGGTTGCCTATATCGTGGCAAAACCCGATGACGAGTTGGTTAATCATCTGCGTAATTATGTGAGTGCTCTTTTACCTGATTATATGGTGCCGGCAGCCTTTGTCCGTTTGGAAACACTGCCGTTAACACCAAATGGCAAGCTGGATCGCCACGCACTGCCGGCACCGGGCGAAGCGGCATTTGCCCGTCAGGTGTATGAAGCACCACAAGGGGAGACGGAAATTACCCTTGCAACAATTTGGCAAGAGTTGCTGAACGTTGAGCAGGTGGGCCGGTATGATAATTTCTTCGTATTGGGTGGTCATTCCTTACTTGCTATGAGAATGATAAACCTTGCAACAAAACGTGGTCTGTATTGTACATTGAATGCGCTGTTCCAATTCCCAGTGCTGGCAGAACTGGCTGCAAAAATCATATCAGACGGATTGTCTCAGCCACAAAACAGGGCAGTTACTGTACGTTCTGGCGGAACACTGCCGCCTTTATTCTTTGTTCCCACTGGAATAGGTGATTATTCCTATGCTTTCGGGGTGACTGAACATATCCAGTCAGGTTATCCGATTTATGCCTTACCCTGGCCCTCTATGAATGAGGAACTGATATCGACAATGGAAATGCTGGCCGCCAGAGTTATCACCTTTATGAAAGCCGTTCAGCCTGAAGGCCCATACCGGATTTGTGGTTACTCTTCTGGTGGGATACTGGCTTATGCTATTGCTCAGCAACTGTTGAATAGTGGTGATAAGGTCAATTTCCTCGGACTGATTGATACATATGCTCCTCACTGTTTCAGGGAACAGGGAACGCAGAAACATCAATTTCTGGCAGAGTTGGAAAGGCAATCAGGCAACAGACATTCTGAAGCGATAGCAGCATTGTATCCACAAGCTGATGAATTAAATTGGGTACAATTAATTGAGTTTGCTCAGAAATTAGGATTGTATCCCTCAAATTTGCGTTCAGATTTGGCCGCAAAACAGATGGAACAGAGAGAAAATTATGCGCAAATAGTGAAAGATTATGTGCCAGAAGCATTGACAGTGACGTTACATCAGTTCTATGCGATGGATACTTCTCCTGCTATGCCTTTGATACCTTCTATACCTTCATCTATGTCAGTTTCCACAGACTTCGAACAGACGTCTTTAATTATGGACTGTTCATTAGGATGGAGTGAAGTGATGTCAGCTTCTTTAATGCGATTGATTGCTATACCTGGTAATCATTCCAGTTTATTTGAAGAGAAAGAAAATAGAATTGTTTTATCTCAGGCGCTCAATACGGCGTTAGCAAGGTAAGTATCCGGTGATCCCACCTTATTTTTATTCGATAAAGTAAGGTGGGATTTTAACCAAAAATGTTCATGCGGAAAATCTGCTCTGGGACCAATTCCTGTCGTGGCCGAGTGTATTCAAGCCTTACCATCCAACGCTTCCTGCACATTAATACTGCCTTGCGCATTCAATTCGGTGCACAGGCGATAAAAGGTTTCTTTAAATACAGTCCCATTATCATCCAGTGGATTATGGCCTGTAATTTGGATCTGCAAACGAGCGGGCATATTTTCATCAACCGGATGGGTTTTTGATACCAGTTCAGCAATATTGAAATTCTGGGTTGTGAACAGATTAGTGAAACGTTCAACAATACCGGGAGAATCATCTACATCTACCCGGACTGAAACCATTGAAGGAAATTTTGTCTGAGCGCCGCTGCGAGTACGTTTCATCACAACAAGTAATTCAAGTTTAGCCGCGCTTTGGGGTAGAGTGGATTCAATCAAGGTAATCGAGTTCCAGCTACCAGATAGCAACATGATAAAGGTAAATTCTTCGCCAAACATTGCCAGACGGCTGTCCTCAATATTACAGCCGCATGTATTAACAAGGCGGGTAATAGTATTGACAATACCAGGGCGATCTGCGCCGAGAGCGGTGATCACTAAAAAATGTTGTTTTGATTTTGGCAAAGCGATTTTCCTTATCCAGGGTAGATGTCTGCTATACATGTCGTTATTAAACATAAAAAATGATCAGAAGAAGGTCAATGGCATTTATGGGAGAAAGAGCATGATTATAATCTCTGTTTAATCGTCTACACTTGGTATTAACAAAATTCATTGAAATCGTATGGTTAAAGAGTTTCCTTCCTTATGACAAGAAAGTACCATGATTTTCTTGTTTGCAGTGTAAGGTTCAGTTAAGAGGAAATGGTAATGGAGAGTGGTCACTTCGATTTTACGGGCAGTATGGTTGCAATAATCACACCGATGGATTCAACTGGTCAGGTTGACAAAGCCAGTTTGAAAAAATTGATTGATTATCATGTCGCCAGTGGTACATCATCAATTGTTTCTGTTGGGACAACCGGAGAGTGTGCCACACTTACCCATGATGAGCATGTAGATGTTGTACTGACAACACTTGAATTAGCTGATGGCCGTATTCCGATTATTGCCGGAACAGGCGCAAATGCGACTGCGGAAGCAATTTCGCTGACCCGATGCTTTGAAAATACGGGAGTTGTTGGTTGCCTGTCTGTGACACCTTATTATAATAAACCATCACAGGAAGGTTTATATCAGCACTATAAAGCGATAGCTGAGAATACCGACTTACCACAAATTCTGTATAATGTACCATCTCGTACTGGATGTGATTTGCTGCCATCGACTGTTGCACGCTTGGCGAAATTGAAAAATATTGTCGCAATTAAGGAAGCAACAGGGAACTTAAGTCGTGTCAGTCAGATCCGAGAATTGGTTAATGATGAAAATTTCATTCTGCTAAGTGGTGATGATATAAGTTTTCTCGATTTCATGCATCTTGGTGGAAAAGGGGTTATTTCTGTAACAACGAATGTGGCCGCCGCAGAAATGGCACAAATTTGTGAGTTGGCTCGTCGCGGTGAATTTGCGAAAGCGCGTAGCCTGAACAGCCGACTGATGGAATTGCATCATAAATTATTTGTTGAACCTAGCCCGGCGCCAGCTAAATGGGCCTGTCATAAACTGGGGTTAATTGCCGATGATACATTGCGTCTGCCAATGATTTCATTGACGCAAGAAGGGCAAATTTCAGTTGAGAATGCCTTGAAAGTGGCTGAATTATTGTAAAATTTAGGGAATTTTAATGGCAACATTATTGCAAAAATCGAAGGTCATGAAGGTTGCTGGCCTGTCATTGGTCGTTTTGCTGGCAGCCTGCTCCAGCGATCAGCGCTATAAACGTCAGGTAAGTGGGGATGAGTCTTATCTTGAAACTCCTCCTCTGAAGATATTAAATATTCCCGCTGGGATGAACTTACCACTACAAAATAGTGAATATGATATTCCTCCAGTGGCTTCACAAGGAGCTACTGGAAAAGCTGTTGATATACGTCCACCATTGCAGGCGTTGGCGTTATTGACAGGATCGCGTGTTGAAAATAGTGCACAAAGCAGTAAGCTGTTGCTTGAAAATACGCCTGAATACAGCAAATTGTGGTCACAAGTGAATAGTTTCTTAGCTAAGAAAGGTTATCAGGTCAGTCAACGAAATGATGCCACTAAGACGTTGACAACTGACTGGATTTTGTGGCCACGGTCAGATGAAAATGTTCCTTATAAGGGACGTTACCATATTTCGGTTGCTCAGCAGGGTTATCAAATAACCTTGACTGTTTCAAATGCAGGTTTGGAACATAACGGCAAGGTTGTCAACAATCCATTGGAAATCCAGTATTACAACGTATTAATGCTTAACGAACTGGTTAGTGGTTTGAGTGAACAACAAGAATTGTTGGCTCAGAAGGGCACTCCATATACTGGTGCTTTGGTGGTACAGAGCGGTAGTGATAACACAGGGTTGCCACGAATTATTGTCCGTGCACCATACAATACGGTCTGGAACAGGCTGCCATATGCATTGGAAAGCATCGGTATGCAAGTTACCGATCGCACCCGTTCGACTGGCGCGATAGCGCTAACGTATAAGGAATTATCTTCTTCAGGTTGGGAAGCATTAGGTGTTGAGGCACCGACTATCAGTACAGGAAACTACAAATTACAGGTAGGTGATCTGGATAACCGAAGCAGTTTGCAATTTATTAGCGAGAAAGGTAAGCCACTGACTCAATCCGAAAATGATCAAATGGTCGCGGTGCTGCAAGCAGCATTTAGTAAGACCACAAACAAATAACATATAAAGGGGCTTAAGCCCCTTTATATATTTGAGTGAAATGTTTTAGGTTAGATGTTTTGTTTAATTTTCCGTTTAAAGATGTCGCATCTCTGGAGTGTAATATGCAGAAAAAAGCTGAGTTGTATCGTGGAAAGGCAAAAACAGTATACGCTACTGATAATCCTGATCTGCTTGTGCTGGAATTCCGTAATGATACATCAGCATTGGATGGTGAACGCATTGAACAGTTTGATCGTAAAGGAATGGTGAATAATAAATTCAACTATTTCATTATGCGTAAATTGGAAGAAGCAGGTATTCCGACCCAGATGGAACAGTTGTTATCAGAGAATGAATCTCTGGTCAAAAAACTGAATATGGTGCCTGTTGAATGTGTTATTCGTAATCGTGCGGCAGGTTCACTGGTGAAACGTCTCGGTGTGGAAGAGGGGATGGTTCTGAATCCACCTTTGTTTGATTTGTTCCTGAAAGATGATGCCAGACATGATCCGATGGTTAATGAATCGTATTGCGAAACATTCGGCTGGGTCAGCAAGGAACACTTAGCTGAGATGAAGCGTCTGAGTTACAAGGCCAATGAAGTTTTAAGTCAATTATTTGATGATGCCGGTTTAATATTGGTGGACTTTAAGCTGGAATTTGGTCTGTACAAAGGGAAAATCGTATTGGGTGATGAGTTTTCACCAGATGGTAGTCGTTTATGGGATAAGCAATCGATGGATAAAATGGATAAAGATCGTTTTCGCCAAAGTCTTGGTGGCTTAGTTGAAGCGTATGAAGAGGTAGCTCACCGTATAGGCATTATTTTAGACTGATAACGCAAACGATTACTTAAATGGATGTAGCTAATTGGCAATATCTATATCCAATAAATTTCAAGTTGCAGCTAATAAAGCTGCAACTTGAAAAATAAAGTGTATGAAAGCAATTATGTATTAGTTGCCACGGGTTACAGCAGGTATTTTGTTTTTTGTTGCCAGCCTTTTTGCTGCATACAAAAGTGGTAAACCTGATTCCTGGGGCGTGTGTTGACATCAATGATATAACTTTGGGTCATAGGAACACTTTGTTCATAAAAACAATCTTTACCACAGGAATTTTTGACTGTTTGAAGGTGGGAGGTTTGAGCCACTTCGTTTTTCACTGGAAATTGTTGCATAGCGCTTATATTACACTCTGCATTTGCTTCGTGAAAAGGTGTGGGATTACTCCTTGCGGGTACCCATTGAGTGGTACAACCTGTTAATAGCATACTTATAGTGATTAAAAGCGCTGATTTTTTCATATTTCCTGTAAGAACGCATCCTGTTTGCGAGGTATTCCCCACAACCTTTCCGCATTCACCTTAATAAAATCATTAATATCTATCATAGAGGTAACTTGAAAGATTAAGGATATCTTAGCAACTATTTTATTATGAAAATATAGTTATTCGTTGGTATATTTCTACCGAACATCAATAGGTTTGCTGACATGCCAGACAATTAGGCTATTATTCTGCTCTGTGTCATATAATTAATACATTGGTTACTGTCAAAAGCATGATCTTCTATTTTTGTAGAAAACAGGTTTATAGAAAACAGGGAATTTATGAGTCAGATTGATCCCACTTTACTTATCTTATTAGTACTGGCTGGGCTTGGTATTATTAGCCATAACATGACGGTAACATTGGCCATGTTGTTTTTGCTGGTCGTCCGCATTACCCCACTGAATCAATTTTTCCCTTGGGTCGAAAAGTATGGTTTAACACTGGGTATTTTGATTCTCACAGTAGGAGTCATGGCTCCTATCGCCAGTGGGAAAATTTCTGTACAAGAAATTTTCAGCTCATTCCTAAATTGGAAATCGTTGCTCGCTATTGTCGTCGGTGTTCTTGTGTCGTGGCTAGGTAGCCGGGGTGTATCCCTGATGTCAAATCAACCTGCTACAGTCGCGGGATTATTGGTTGGTACGGTGTTAGGTGTAGCATTGTTTAAAGGCGTTCCGGTCGGCCCATTGATTGCGGCAGGCATATTGTCCATTGTAATTGGCAAATCATGACAGAACTGGATTTGAAATGGAGAGCGTTGCAAGAACAAATGCAACGACAAGGACAGCGCCGTTTGCTGGTATTAAGCGGTGAGAGTCAGTGGAGTGAACAGATCGTCACTTATTTGAAAGGGGTGTTTCAGGGAGATTGGATCACAATGACTTCCAACGCTTATGATGTTATCAACACTTCCGATACGATTAAAACTCATGGTGTTGTTGAACCCACAAATGCTGTTGAACCGACAAAATCGGTTGGTTTATTGGGAAGAGAATTTTTACATGGGGTTTTTGATGCAACCCGTGGCTTTAATGCTGAAGCGCTAGCGATACTGGCGGGGACACTGAAAGCAGGAAGCTGGCTGGTGATGCGCGTCCCTGTCTGGAAACAATGGGCTAATTTGCCAGATGAAGATAGCTCCCGCTGGAATGAGTCTGCTGGTGTGATCCCCACACCACGCTTTATTCAGCATATTCAATGGCAACTCCTTACTTCTCCGAATTGTTTATTATGGCGGCAAGAAACGTCTTTTCAGCCGGAGTTATTGCCTCAAACTCAGCCGTGGAACATGCCAGATGGTAATCCGACAATCAGTCAGCAGTTGATCCTTGAACAGTTGTTACAAGTTTCACAAGGTGTTTGGGTGATCACTGCACCGCGTGGGCGAGGAAAGTCTGCGCTTGCCGGAATGTTGGTGCGTCAGTGGCAAGGAAAATGTTGGTTATGTGCACCAGCAAAAGTAACGACAGAAGTTATTCGTTGTTATTCCGGCGATTTTGATCATTCTGATACTGGTTCTAGTGAACGGGAAACACAATTCTGGTCGGCCGATAACTTACTGAAATTTCTTCGATTGAAAGAATGTCAGAGCACAGGCAACAAGATCATAGACAACAAGGTAATAGACAACAATAGTGCAGAACAGAAGATAGCGGCAGACTGGCTTTTAATTGATGAGGCGGCTGCAATTCCAATTCCACAGTTAGCGGAACTTATTCGGCATTTCCCACGTGTACTATTAACTACGACTGTACAGGGTTATGAAGGCACCGGACGAGGATTTTTATTGAAATTCTGTTCTGCTTTACCCGATTGTCATATCAGAGAGCTGAAAACACCGATGCGCTGGGCCGAAAATGATCCATTAGAAACATGGCTGGATAGCGCATTGTTATTTGATAGCGGTATTGATGATAGCCGATTGTTTTCTCAACAAGTGACTCATTTTGATATTGAAAAAAACTTATCCTTCAATTTCATTGAACAAGCAACGTGGTTACAACAACCTTGGTTATTGCGCCAGTTCTATGGGTTATTAACAAGTGCCCATTATCGAACTTCTCCTCTTGATTTGCGTCGTTTGTTGGATGGCAATGGAATGACATTTCTGGCTGCTATGTCTTCTTGTGTTATGCATGATAACCCACATCTGATTGGTGCACTGTGGATGGTGAATGAAGGAGGGTTGTCACCGGCACTGGCACATGAAATATGGGCTGGCCGCCGCCGTCCAAGGGGAAATCTGGTGGCTCAATCGCTGGCAGCGCACAGTGGTTTTCCTCAGGCTGCTACAATGCGATCACAAAGAGTCAGTCGTATTGCTGTACAAGCACAATATCGTCGTCTTGGCATCGCGCAGTGTTTGATTACTCAACAATGTCAGTCAGCACACGAGCAAAACCTGGACTTCTTGTCGGTCAGTTTTGGTTACACTGCTGAACTTTGGGCACTTTGGCAAAAATGCGGTTTTCGACTAGTGCGGATGGGAACACACCTTGAAGCGAGCAGCGGTTGCTATACCGCGATGGCTATTTTGCCGTTGAGTGAACAAGGGATACGGCTTGCTCAGTCTGCACAGCAACAATTATCCCGTGATGCGAATTGGTTGGAGCCATTGATTGGGTTTGTTTTGCCTATTGTTCATCAAGATGATAATCAACTTAATGAGAATGATTGGCAAGAGCTGGCGGGTTTTGCATTTGCACATCGCCCTTTATCCGCTTCTTATTTTGCTTTGCAACGTTTATTGTTAGCAAATGATTTGGCTCTGCCTGCATTGAGAAAACACCTCCAACAGAAGATCGAGATTGAGCAATGTGTGAGTAATTTGTCTCTGAATGGACGTAAAGCGTTGTTAAAATGCTGGCGAGAAGAGACAGCAAGTGCATTGGCAAGTATTGATGAAACACTTGCCAGGCAATGGAAAGGTCGAGTTATTTCTTGTGATTTGTCTTCTTGCCAGCCGCCTGGGGCCAGTCATTCTCATCATCCCATGCAGCGTTAAGATCCCGGTGAGGAGGGAGTTCAGGTTTGTTATCCAAAAAACGCTTTGTATTGATACGGCTCAGTTCTTTTATCGCATTGATAATAATGCCTGCGAGTAACAACAGAACTACCCACCAATAATCCATTAGCCAGTGCATAACAGGTTCCTCTAAATATTATGATTGTCCTTAAATCTCTTCTATTTTTTTGATGTATTTTTCAAAAACATAGGAGAGGTTTGCAATCAACCAATTAACGCCGGCAATGTCACGATCCTGCCAGACGTCTAATAAAACGTGTTCATTGAATAAACTTTCGGCTTCGTGAGACAGCGGCCAGTAACTAATATGCCATGGTTCATAAGACACACCTCGCACCGTGGCATGGGTAAATGGCCGATAGAAATCATAACGTGACATATTTTCAGTTAACCAATCAGATAGTGGTTCAAAATAACCACCATCTTCATATTCCCACGGTTCCAATAATAACTGTTTGCCTTGTGGCAGCAGAAAAGGATCATAAATATCCAGCTCAGTTCCCCAATGATGACGGCTGGCCCCTGGTAAGGCAGACCAACGGAGAATAGCTTCACAAATTTCTCCTTCGGTCATTTGAGTAATATCAAGAAGCTGGCTGTTGACATCTAATACTGGTCGTTGACCCCGAAATTTTTCATTCCAGATAGTTTGTTGGCGTATGAAATCACGAAAAGAGCTGGCGGGCTGTAACTTAAAGCCTGCCCTGGCAGCGTCTCGTTGCATGGCAAGGAATGCTTTGGTGGCATCAAATTGTAAACGATGATTACCAGATAGTGTCACCAAGTGATCTGTTGATACACCAGTCAGCATTTCAGGCGTCATCATTTGATTAATTGCTCCATAATACGTTGATAGATCAGGCTTAATTCCTGTAAATCAGACACGCTGACACATTCATTTGTTTTGTGAATAGTTGCATTAAGAGGCCCCAATTCCACAACCTGCCCGCCCATTTTGGCAATAAAGCGCCCGTCAGATGTGCCGCCGCTTGTCGATAATTCTGGCTGATATCCGCAATAATGTTTGATGGCTTCAACCGTAACATCAACAAGTTTCCCTTTACAGGTCAGGAAAGGCTGACCGGATAACCACCATTCGATTTCATGTGTTAGCTCATATTTTTTCAGCATATCTTCGACCTGCTGGCGGATCTCGGTGTCTGTCAATTCGGTACTGAAACGGAAATTAAACTGAACCTGCAATTTACCCGGTATGACATTATTGCTTCCCGTACCTGCCAGAATATTCACGATTTGCATACTGGTGGCAGGGAAGAATTCATTACCGTCGTCCCATTGAGTATTAACTAACTCCTGTAGGAAGGGGAGTGAGTGGTGAATAGGATTATCAGCGAATTGAGGATATGCAACATGCCCTTGAATGCCGTGAAGGGTTACATTGGCGGTCAGGGAGCCACGGCGTCCATTTTTGATCATATCACCGAGACGTTTCTGGCTGGAAGGCTCGCCTACCAGGCAATAATCCAGTCGTTCATGGCGTGACATTAATGTTTCAACAACTTTGACAGTGCCATTTACTGCATTAGCTTCTTCATCTGAAGTCATCAAAAAAGCAAGGCGGCCCTGATGATTAGGGTTATCAGCAACAAAGCGTTCTGCCGCAACTACCATC
Organism: Xenorhabdus siamensis; assembly: GCF_037996745.1. NCBI lineage: Bacteria > Pseudomonadati > Pseudomonadota > Gammaproteobacteria > Enterobacterales > Morganellaceae > Xenorhabdus > Xenorhabdus siamensis. The sequence goes on along the minus strand of NZ_JBBMXE010000006.1, from coordinate 161,977 downwards.
GCAGCCAAGGAGCCTTTCATATCTGCTGCACCACGACCATACAACATACCGTTACGGATAATTGGCTCGAATGGTGGGCTTTGCCATTCAGAGGTATCACCCGCGGGGACAACGTCAGTATGCCCTGCGAGAGCAAAGGTTACCCCGCTTCCACGATAGGCCCAGAAGTTCAGAGTATCACCGAAAGGCATCCTTTCTATTGTAAAACCTACATTTTGCAGACGTTGGATCAAAAGTTCCTGACAGCCCTGATCATCGGGGCTGACGGAAGGCCGCTTAATTAATTCCTGAGTCAGTTCAATCACTGGACAAGTCATTATGTAATCCCTTATTTAGCCGTAAGAGAACAATCATGAGAAAAAAACTGTTGGTATTGTTCAGCCTTGAAACCCAGTAAGTAGCTTTCTGTTGCTGATGCTATTGCTTCCGATGCTGATGGTTTTGAGGTTACTGGTTTTGAAACTATTACTGGTTTTGAAACTAACAGTGGGCGTTTAATGATAGCGGGCTGTTCCAGCATCAGTGCCTTAGCTGTTTCAGCGTTGTTGATAGTGGATTTCTGCTCATTAGTCAATTTGCGCCAGGTTGTGCCGCGGGTATTCAGTAAAGCTTCCCAACCCACTTGTTCAATGAATATTTGCAGTAGTTCTGGAGATAAGCCATCAACACGGTAGTCATGAAATTGATATGGGATCTCTTGATCTTCTAACCAACGACGTGCTTTCTTCACAGTATCGCAATTTTTGATACCGTACAGAGTGAATGTTTTTTGAGGAGTGGTATCTGACATTATGAGATCCTTAGTTTTGTTTACATATCCGGCATAGACTTGTCATTTGCCAGGTTGCCGCTTTGTTGGTCACATCTTGAAGTCCTTTGGGTATAATGCGGCAAATTTGCCATTTTATCCAGATAACACGAACCTTTCATATACTCTGGCTGAACCAAACTCTGTATTTTGCCTGGTTGTCTGTCAAATAATGTTCTGGCTGCTTATACTCATTCAACAACATACGGTAATTTAAGAACCATCAGGCATAATTTCCATATATATATTTCATAAATAAATTAATTACAAAATATTAGTTTCGAATAAATACAATAATTGTATTTATTATAATATAATTGACTATGAATTATATTGAATTAATTATAATTAACTTTTATCTGTTTTAATTCACAATTTCCCTGATTTTTATCAACAGGGAAATTGTGTCTCTCTATTATAGAGATTGACTATCAAGTGTTATATTAAATCTGCTTTTCTATGTTTCAGATAGATGATGGTAGCTTCGAGACGGGAGCGGGATTTAAGTTTTTTCAATAAGTTACGGGTATGAACTTTCACAGTTTCTTCTGAGATAAAAAGAAAATCAGCAATTTCTTTATTCGTCATCCCTTCTGAGATTTCTTTTAAAACGTCTAATTCACGTTTAGTTAATTTTGATAAAGGATCAACATAAAGATGACGAGTAGATAAATATTGGTAAACTTTTTCACTGTATACTGCTTGCCCGTCTACAGCTTTTTTTATGTTAACCAGCAGGGGGGTTAGTTCAATATCTTTTAATAAATAACCATTCGCACCTGCATCAACAGCATCATAAACGTCGCTTCGGTTAGCTGAATCAGAAAGTACCAGAACGTAGGAATCAAGCCCTTTGCGGCGGAGCGACTTAATCGTATCAATCCCGGAAAAGCCGTTGATTTCCAACCCCATTAAAATAATATCTGGTTTTATTTGGCAAGCGATATTAATGGCATCTTCGCCGTTATCTGTCTCAGCAGTCACAATGAGTTCGCGCTCTGATTCAACCAACCCTTTTAAACCATGACGAATGATAGGATGATTATCGACTATCATGACTGTATGATTATGCATGTTCCTTCTCCCATAATAGAAATGCAGATCTTATGTTTTGATAAAACATAAAAAAACAGAATTCTGCTTTATGTTAAATAGCTGTGTGATTTTTATGGAGTATATTGAATCATCTATAATAGAGATTCTGAAAATATATCCTGATATAAAAAAAGAAATATCGCAAACAGGTTTATCCATTTAGGTGAAATAAAATTCACAGGCGTAAGAAAATGAGTTTCCCTAATTGCTAATAATTTTCTAAATCAAATGACTACGATTATTTTATAGATTATGTTTTGTTTTTGTAAACTCATTTTAAGTTGTTTCTTAGATGTCTCTCTTAATTAATTTAGTGGGTTATTAATGAATGGAAAATGGGAATACCTCTCTATGAGTATAATTGAGGTATTTCTATATACTATTGGCGAATATGAAACCATTAATAGGTCATTTTATGATCATTTTTTCCAGTGGCTATTAACAAAAATATTGTTAGTATCATGATCTAACCTTCCTTAACTATTATACTGAGCAGATTTTTATTTAGACATGACTCACAAAGGATCAGACGATGGACGAAAAATTAAAACAAAGTGCCCTTGATTTTCATGAATTCCCGCAACCGGGGAAAATCACTGTTACTCCGACTAAGCCGCTGACTACACAGCGTGATTTAGCCTTAGCATATTCGCCCGGTGTCGCAGCTCCTTGTCTTGAAATAGCCGAAAATCCATTGGCGGCTTATAAATATACTGCACGTGGTAATCTGGTGGCTGTTATCTCCAATGGTAGTGCCGTATTGGGGCTGGGTAATATCGGGGCATTGGCGGGTAAACCTGTCATGGAAGGGAAGGGGGTGCTATTCAAAAAATTCTCTGGCATTGATGTTTTTGACATTGAAATTGATGAGTCCAATCCTGATAAATTAATCGATATCATTGCGGCATTGGAGCCGACTTTTGGTGGTATCAACCTTGAAGACATCAAAGCGCCAGAATGTTTCTACATTGAACAGAAACTTCGTGAGCGGATGAAAATTCCTGTATTCCATGATGATCAGCATGGTACGGCAATTATTTGTACTGCGGCAGTACTTAACGGATTGCGTGTTGTTAATAAAGACATCAGTAAAGTGCGTATGGTAGTGTCTGGTGCGGGTGCGGCATCCATTGCTTGTATGAATCTGCTGGTGGCTTTGGGCTTAAAACGTGAAAATATTGTTGTTTGTGACTCGAAAGGTGTTATCTATCGTGGTCGCGAAGAAAACATGGAAAAAACCAAAGCTGATTATGCTATTGAAGATAACGGTAGCCGCACACTCGCTGATGTAATTCCTGATGCTGATATTTTCCTCGGATGTTCCGGACCGGGTGTTCTGACACCAGAGATGGTCAAAACCATGGCGAAAGATCCGCTCATTATGGCTTTGGCAAATCCGGAACCTGAGATTTTGCCACCACTGGCAAAAGCTGTGCGTCCTGATGCGATTATTTGCACTGGCCGTTCTGATTATCCTAATCAAGTTAACAATGTGCTCTGCTTCCCATTCATCTTCCGTGGCGCACTGGATGTTGGGGCAACCACCATTAATGAAGAGATGAAACTGGCCTGTGTGCATGCAATTGCAGATCTGGCATTGGCTGAACAGAGTCAGGAAGTTGCTTCTGCATATGGCGATCAGGATCTGTTCTTTGGCCCTGAATACATCATACCAAAGCCATTTGATCCACGACTGATTGTAAAAATTGCGCCTGCTGTAGCGAAAGCGGCGATGGACTCTGGTGTTGCAACACGTCCTATTACTGATTTTGGCGCTTATATTGAAAAACTGAGTGAGTTTGTCTACAAAACCAACTTATTTATGAAGCCGATTTTCGCTCAGGCGAAAAAAGAGAAGAAACGCATTGTATTGGCGGAAGGGGAAGATATTCGGGTGCTGCATGCAACTCAGGAACTCGTATCTCTCGGATTGGCATTCCCTGTCCTGATTGGTCGCCCAAGTGTGATTGAGATGCGTATCAAAAAGCAAGGGCTTCATATTGAAGCTGGTAAAGATTTTGAAGTGGTCAACAACGAAAATGACCCGCGCTTCAAAGAATACTGGCAGGAATATTACCAACTGATGAAACGCCGGGGTGTTTCTCAGGAACAGGCTCGTCGTGCAGTTATTGGTAATCCGACATTGATCGGAGCCATCATGGTACATCGTGGTGAAGCGGATGGCCTAATTTGTGGTACGGTTGGCAGCTATGGTGAACACTATCAAGTTATAAAAGATGTCCTTGGTTTCCGTCAAGGAGCGTGTACAGCTGGTGCAATGAATGCCTTATTGTTGCCAATGGGGAATACCTTTATTGCTGACACTTATGTCAATGAAGATCCGACACCAGAGGAATTGGCTGAGATCACACTGATGGCGGCTGAAACTGTACGTCGCTTCGGTATTGAACCAAAGGTTGCTTTATTATCGCGTTCAAGTTTTGGTTCTTCTGATTGTGCTTCTGCACAAAAAATGCGTAAGACGCTGGAACTGGTACAGCAAATGGCTCCGTCACTGGAAATTGATGGTGAAATGCATGGTGATGCGGCCTTGGTAGAAAGTATTCGTCGTGACATCATGCCTGACAGTCCATTAAAAGGCTCTGCTAATCTATTGATTATGCCGAATATGGAAGCGGCACGTATTAGTTATAACTTATTACGTGTTACCGGCTCAGATGGTGTAACGGTTGGCCCGGTATTGATGGGGGTTTCAAAGCCAGTACATGTACTGACCCCGATCGCTTCTGTTCGTCGCATTGTTAACATGGTGGCATTGGCCGTGGTTGAAGCACAAACGGACCCTCTATAACTCATTCGTATTGATTCCTGGTTGAAGTAATAAACAGGATGAATAAGTAAGCCGCTCTGCCGGGCTTTCGCCTGGCGGGGTATTTTGTTTGTAAATAATTCTCATTATCTATAATATGCAGGAAAATTTTTAATGTGATAATGAATATCAATGAAAAAATCTATTTATATAAAAACAACTTTTTTGGTATGTGCTTTCCTGCTTGGTGGTTGTGCAACATCATTGACTACCACTCAAAATAACTCTCAAGAAGTAAAACAATCTCTTCCCAGTGAGTTAACCCAATCAGGTGTTTTGCTTGATATGAACGCAGGCAAATCTATCAATTCTGATGAATTGCTCGAACAATTGGCAACCTATCCCAGAATCATTGTGGGTGAAAAACACGATAATCCTTATCACCACCAAATCGAGTTATGGCTGGTTCAACAACTTGAGCAAAAACGCCCTCATGGCTCTGTACTACTGGAAATGATAAACCCAGACCAGCAAGAGAAAGTGAACAAAGTGAAAAGCTGGTTGCAGGGAAATCCAATAGTCAGAGATGAGCGCATTAAGAATCTATTAGCGTGGCAGCAAGGCTGGCCTTGGGAGTTATATGGAAAACTGGTTGTGGAGCTGATGAAAGCCCCTTACCCATTGTTAGCGGCAAACTTGGATCGTAGTGAAGTCGATCAGGCATACAAAAATTACAGGGCTGGAGATAGAACTTCACTAATCTCTGATGATGTCAAAAAACGTATCGATGAAACTATCAAAAATTCCCATGGTGGAAATATAGATGAATTATACCTCTCTGCTATGAGCAAAATTCAGCAATTACGTGATCAGCGAATGGCAGAACAATTGATTAAAGCGCCATCACCAGCGTTGTTATTTGCGGGAGGGTATCACGCTGTAAAAACGATGGGAGTACCTCAGCATGTGAAAAAAATAGCGCCCAATGAACGGGTTGTTGTGCTTGTTATCGCTGAACAAGGGGTTTCTTTGAACAACGAATATGCTGATTTTGTCTGGTTTACCCCTAAAGTGACCAGCAACGTAACTAATTAGTTGTAACTATCACAAGGATGTGGTGAACTTAATAAATAAAAATAGTTTTCATTTATATATTCAATTGATTATCATTATCTGCATTTATTTTTGACATAATGTGCCATAAAAAATGTTGACGTATACAACGTATCAAACCACTCACGTTGGTCACGTGACAAAATCTTTTCTCGCTGCTATCACACTTCATGCCTTATTGGTTGGATGGTTGATTTATAAACCACAGGATCTTGATCTTGAGGAATTTTTGCCTCCACCTGCGGTTATGATGGAAGTCTCGCTACAGACAGAAGCAATACATAAGGTCGAAAAACAGCCAATCGGTATTGAACAATTATTATCTGTTGCCAGCCATCAGCAGGAAAGCAAGGTTGATGAAATCAGTATGCCCAAATTGGCGGTGAATGAAGAAGCACAGATTTTAGTTCATAAGCCAAAGAAAAAACAAAAAGAGCAGGATGCACCTAAAAAAGCCCAACCTGTTAAGCGAGTGAAGGCAAAAGAGCAGGAAAGTGAAAAATCCCAGAGTAGTTCAGCGCCAACAACCAGTAGCGCTACAGCGGATAATGTGACTTCCCGAACAGCCGCCTCTTATGAAAGTAACTCGAATGCAGTTGCTGATGCAAAAGCAGTCTGGCAGGCTGAGGTTAGTGGCTATTTAAACCGTTACAAAAGATATCCGGCGGATGCCCAGAGAAGAAAACGGACAGGGCGTCCAATGGTGAAATTTACAGTTAATCAATTTGGTGCAGTGATTGACAATGAATTAGTAAGACGTTCCGGGACGAACTCACTTGACAGAGAAGCAAAGCTTGTATTGGAAAGAGCACAGCCTTTACCAGCTCCACCTGATGTCATTTTAACCAATGGCAGTGTTACAGTTGAACTGCCAATTGATTTCACTTTATCTCACTAACAATAAAAAATAGGACGAATGGCATGTCACAGTATAAAACGGTGTTTTCACCAAAAAACCAAAAAGCCGTGCTAACAAAAAGGATCATACTTAGTTTTTTGTTGGGGGGAAGTTTATTAAGTAATAGTGTTACGACCATCGCGATGGAGGAAAACATGGTGCCGCCTATGGCAAAAAAACAGCCACATGCAATAACTATTCATGGTGATACTCGTATTGATAATTATTACTGGTTACGTGACGATAACCGTCAGGATAAAGAAGTCATTGATTATTTGACGGCTGAAAATAAGCATACCGCAGAGGTGCTGGAATCTGGGCAAGAGTTGCGGAAAACACTGTATAACGAAATGACTGGCAGAATGAGTAAAGAAGACCAGTCAGTTCCTTATACTTACAATGGTTATATTTATCGTACCGTTTATCAGGCAGGAAAAGATTTTCCAATCTATCAGCGTAAGCCAGTTGATAATTCAACTGACTGGCAGGTAATGGTTGATGGTAACGAACGAGCAAAAGGCCATAAGTTTTATCAAATCGGTGGATTTACGATTACTCGTGACAATAAGCGTATTGCTGTAGCAGAAGATACTCAAGGCCGTCGTAACTACCAAATTTCTTTCAAAAATTTTGCTGATAATGAATGGCAGAATAATGTCATAGAAAATACTTCAGGCAATATTTTGTGGGCTAATGAGGGTAATACTTTGTTTTATGTACGCAGAGATCCACAAACCCTGCTGCCTTACCAGCTATTTCGCCATCAATATGGTACAGACACGAAGCAGGATAAAAAAATCTATCAAGAAGATGATGATCGCTTCCGTTTGTCAATTTCGAAAAGTACTTCTCTTGATTATATTCTGATTTCGGTTACCAGTTATTCAACGTCAGAATATCGACTGATTGATGCTAATAACCCACAATTAGAACCACAGATTTTCTCTGTTCGTCAGGCTGGACGTGAATATTATGTTGATCATTTTCGTGGCCAATTTTATATCCGCTCCAACTATGAAAATCCATTATTTGGTTTATACCGGACAGAAGCTCTCGATAAGCCATGGGAAACGGTGATTGCGCCACAGGAAAATACTGATTTAGAAGATTTTGAACTGTTCAACAATTGGTTAGTGGTGCAGGAGCGTACAAAGGGATTAACTTCAATCCGTCAGATTGACTGGAAAACGCAGCAGGAAAAACGGGTTAAGTTTGACGATCCAGCCTATATGGCATCACTAAGTTATAACCCGGAGCCAAATACTGATTTACTGCGTTATAGCTATTCATCTCTGACAACTCCAAGTTCTGTATTCCAATGGAATATGCAAACGGGCGAACGTGAATTGCTGAAACAGCAAGAAGTTAAAGGATTCAATAAAGAGAACTATGAAAGCCAGCGTATCTGGATAAAAGCCAGAGATGGTGTGGAAGTCCCTGTTTCTCTGGTTTACCGTAAGTCTCTGTTTGAAAAAGGCCAGAACCCAATTCTGATTTATGGATATGGTGCTTATGGCATCAGCATGGACCCGTATTTTAGCTCTCCAATGTTGAGTCTTTTGGATCGTGGTTTTGTTTATGCTTTGGTGCACATACGTGGTGGTGGCGATTTAGGCCGGAACTGGTATCTGCAAGGTAAGCTCGAAAATAAGATGAACAGTTTCCACGATTTTATTGATGCGACTAAGACATTAATTGCTGATGGATATGGTGACAGTAAGCGTGTTTATGCGGAAGGTGGCAGTGCAGGCGGCTTACTGATGGGGACGGTGATTAATCAGGCACCGGAGTTATACCGTGGTGTGATTGCTAAAGTTCCTTTTGTTGATGTTGTGACTACCATGCTTGATCCATCTATTCCTTTAACAACAGGTGAATATGACGAGTGGGGAAATCCGAATAATAAGGAAGTTTATTTCCGTATTAAATCTTATAGCCCTTACGATAATATTAAACACCAGCGTTATCCTCATTTATTAGTGACGACGGGTTTACATGACTCTCAGGTACAATATTGGGAGCCTGCAAAGTGGGTTGCTAAATTAAGGGAAATGAAAAAAGGGAATAGCCTGTTGTTATTGGAAACCAACATGGATACCGGTCATGGTGGAAATCCGGGGCGTTTTAACCGATTAAATGATATCGCTCTTGATTATAGTTTTCTGCTTATGTTGGATGATGCTAAAACATATTTTCCAACCTTAAAAGATTAATAAAAAATATATATTAATAATTATGGATGCTGATAATTCTTTATCAGTGTCCAGATTTTTTATCGCCAAATTTGCGAAGCAATGTGAGCCTTAATGAATATTTTTTGATTTAGGATGATATTAATGAAAATCATGGCAAAAATAGCTGGAGCCAGCGCAGTATTTATTGGGCTTCAGGGATTGGCTTATGCTGAAAATACAAATGACAATAAAAATCAAAAAGTCATGCGATTTAGCACACTGAAAGTTTCAGGTTCTCAGGATAATAAGAATTCGCCGCAAATTGAAGCAATGGAAAAACCCGGTGCTTATAGTTCTGTAGGGGAAGATAATAAACTTGAATCTATGGATAGCGTATTGCGGAGTTTGCCGGGGACTTACACTCAGATGGATGCAAGTCAGGGAACAGTCGCTGTCAATATCCGTGGATTAAGTGGTTTTGGCCGTGTCAATATGATGGTAGACGGTGTTAGCCAGAGTTTTTATGGTATAGCTCCGAATTCATTTGGGCACGGGGGAATGCCTTATAATCAGTTTGGTACTTTGATTGACCCTAATTTTAACCTGAATTCTGTGTTCCAGGAGCAAAGTTTTGGTGAAAGCCTAAAACGACTCCGGGGAGGAACAGGCCATGGACAAGTTAGTTGAAATTTTCTGCGATGTCGACGACTTTTGTCGTCTTTTCATCCCCCAGTGGGCGCAGTTTTGTCTCGATAACGGATACCGCCTGCGCCGCAGACAAGGCCGCATGTATCCCAGTGAAATCATGACAATTTTAATCCTCTTTCAGCGGTCGCATTACCGTGATTTTAAAAACTTTTATTTGGAGCATATCTGGCAATACCATCACCGCGACTTCCCCTCCTTGCTCAGTTATACCCGTTTTATCAGCGTTGCCCCGTCCGTTTTGGTCCCCTTATCCAGTTATCTGACTCAATTAAAAGGAAAACCGACAGGCATTGCTTTTATCGACTCCACGAGTTTGCGCGTTTGTCATAACATCCGTATTCCTCGTCATAAGGTCTTTCAGGGCATAGCGCAACGCGGAAAAACCTCAATGGGATGGTTCTATGGGTTCAAATTACACCTGATTATTAACCATCTGGGCGAAATTTTAGCGCTTAAAGTGACCCCGGGTAATGTGGATGATAGGGAGCCTGTACGCGAATTATCAAAAGATCTCACGGGTTCTCTTTACGGCGACAAAGGATATCTGAGTCAGGAATTGGCGGATGATTTAGCTAAAACGGATATCACCTTTATCACGAAAAAGCGCCGCAACATGAAAGCGCTTGCACTGGCTGAGTGGGATAAGGTTATGCTTAAAAAGCGTTTTATCATTGAAACGATTAATGGACAATTAAAAAACGGCTCTCAATTAGAACATTCTCGTCACCGAAGTATAACCGGTTTTTTGTTAACCATTTTAACGGGATTGATTGCTTACTGCCTTAAAGAGAAAAAGCCATCACTGAAAATTTTCTACTCAGAAGAAGATATTTCAGTAATAGCTTAAGCGGAATTGGGGTTAATTTTATTATCCGGACAGATATTGATCGTGGGCAGGCTAACGATGGTGATTCAGTCAATGCGTTGGTGGGAAGTGCTAACTTTCGTACCATTGGGATTGATGATGTTATTTTCGGGGGCAACAAACTGGGTATACGGGCTAAATCAACTTATGGTACTAATGGCATAGGTAAAAACGGCATGATTGCCATTGCAGGAAAAACGCAGGCATTCAGCTCAGAAGGTTCCATTGGTGCTATGCTTGCTGTTAGTGGTCACAGTATTGATGCTCACTACAAAAATGGCATGGGTATCAGCAGCGAAGAATTTGGTACGGATAAGGCATTTAAACAGAGACCAAATTCACAATTGATGAAAATAAATATTAAGCTAAATGATTTTCATGATTTGGAGTTGTCTGGACGTTTTTATCATAATAAGTTTACTAAACGTCATGTCGATAGCTATGATTATTATTTGAAATATCACTACACACCATTTAGTGAATTAATTGATACTAAGATTTTACTTAGTTCAGGAAAGAATGAACAGTCCTTTGTTAATCCTATGAGTGGATTAGGTAAAGGTGAATCACATAATAAATCTGATGCTATTGATATTAAAAATACCAGCCGGTTTAATTATGGTGATACAGACTTTGCGTTTACTCTTGGTAGTAAATTGATGCACAGTGAGTACAAAAGAAAAACAGGTATCGGACTTAGTGGAGAATATAAATCCTCAGAGGAACGCAATCCATTTTCACCAAGCGGGAAGCAAGATATTAAAAGTATTTACAGTCGGTTAAAAATTGAACATGGTATTTATACCGCTAATTTGGGATTAAGCTATTTAGACTCCAGCATAAAGGGAAAAAAACCAGCTTGTGATAAGAGAGTAAACTGTTTCCCACAGGGAGAAGCACAATTAGATATTAAATCACGTGGATTTAATCCAAGTATTCTATTATCAGCAGAAATTACACCTGCATTCCAGCCATTCATAACTTATACTCATGCAATGCGGGCACCAAATACACAGGAAGTTTTCTATTCCAATGAAGGCGGAATTTCTATGAATCCATTCCTGAAAGGAGAAACGGCAGATACTTATCAGATTGGGTTTAATAGTTATCGTCCGAATTTATTTATAGAAGGGGATTCATTCCGTTTAAAAGCAACGATGTTTCATACCAAAATCAAAAATTATATCTTCAGTGAATCTTATCTGGTTTGTGCAGAAGGTAGAATTTGTAAAAATGATGGAACATTGACAGATGAAGAGTGGGGAGGGGTTGATCCTAACTTTAATATATATATTTATGGTAATAGTCTGACACCGGTAACTATGCGTGGCTATGAGCTTTCGGCGAATTATGATGCTGGAATATTCTATAGCTTATTAGCATATAGCCAGCAGAAAACACAACAGCCAGCCTCACTTTCGGCAAGTATTATGGGAACAAGTTACGCATCTCAGTTACCGAAGCGTTATATGACATTAGATACTGGCGTTCGTTTACTGGAAGAAAAAATTCGTGTTGGTGCGATAGTGAAATATACAGGTCAGTCTTATCACCAAGATTCTAATGTAGATGGAAATGCGGAAATCAGTAATAAAATGGTAAAAGATCATAAGATACCGACCATTATTGATTTATATACGGATTATCAAATCAATAAGAATATTTCTGTTAAATTTTCTGTACAGAACATGGCTAACAAAAATTATGCTGATGCACTGAATCGCATGAATTCTTCACCAAATATAGCGGAAGGGGAAGTTGTAGCTCAAACAGCCCGCGGCAGAACTTATGTTATGAGTGCAGAAGTTCGCTTCTGATAACTGTTAATAGAAATAATAGTGGTGCGTATGCACCACTTTTTCACATATCTTTTTTATATATTATTGTATCAAATATCTTTCGTTTTCTTATTATTACCACAAATTTTAAAATTGTTTATTTTTTAGATGTTCGCCATACTATATATAGTATGCATTCTTATTTATAAGTTTTATTTCTAATTAAAATAATATCATAAGGATTATAATGAATGATGAAAATGGGTATTTAAAACTTAGTGATAATGGGAGATATTACACTTTCAACTCTCCGCTTTCCGGGAATGAGTTTTTTTCAACTGAACCACAAAAAAATAAAGATAAAATAACAAAATCATCTCCTATCATCGACGATGAAACAGGTCTTTGTATTGGCTATCTCTATAGTAGAGGTGGCGGGGTATATGATGTTTATGATGTCAATGGAGAGTATATAGGTCTACATGAATTACCACTGGAAACACCATTAATAGATCCCTTTGATTTAATTTTCTTTGGTGGTTTTATAATAAAAAAACTCGCTTCAGGAGGGCGTTTTTTTCAAGCTTTAACCAGCAGAGGTGCATATGTAAACTTATCCATAAGGTTAGGTGAACATTTAATTAATATACTGAAAGGTCGCTTAAAGATAGGTTTATCAGCAAAAAAAATCAAATTTGCCTTAGTGCCCGCAAAACATATGCGTGAACCCGGAAGGTATGTTCCTGTACATATTCTTGAAAAGGCTATACGCTATGGTAAACGTATGCCTGATTCTATAGGGAAATCATCAGTAAAACTTCAAAGGTATGAGATAAAGATGTATAAAAATAGATATAATAGCAAATCCCATAAATATGAGAATAAAGAGTATAATCTCGAAGTTGTTGTAGATGAGAAAAATTGGACGATAGTTCATTTTCTGTATAAGTAGTTTGAGGTGATTTATGTTAGTAATAAAAAATGAAGATATAATGCTGGAAATATTTTTGTTAGATAAAGCTTCTGCATGTGAAGATAAATATGAATATTATCAGTCTACGATAAATTTATATGTTGAATTTAAATCCAAGGGGATAAGTTTTGCGACTGAATGGAATATATTTACTGGAGAATTGAATGATTTTATTAATAAAATTATCGAATCAGAAAAAAATCAGGAAAATTATTCTCTAACTTTTTGTCCTATGGAAGGAATGATTAAACTTAAATTATCCAAAGCTAATGATGCAATTGGGAGTTATACATTAGGTTTTGAATTTTCAAGTGATATTCGCTCAGAAATTGTGTTGTCTGGAACAACCAGAATTGATCAAAGTTATATTCCATTGATTATTCAGGGGTTGAGATCATTGCTGCAAGATTAGCAGCGATAATGCTGCTAATCTGAATATCATAAGATCCTGTCACTCCAGATACTGTAACCAGAAGTATTTGCAGCATGGTTTTTCCACATAATGTCTTTATAAATTATGGATATTATTTCTTGCGGTTGTCGATCATTATGAGTAATAGAGTGAGGATAATCAGTAGAGACTTCAACAAGTGATGCATCTCTTAAATGGATAGTGTAGTATTTTTCTTGATTACCATCCATTGATGTTCTATAAAAGTCAAAGATCCCCTCCAGTTTTTCATTATCTGAAATTGCCATTCCTAACAACGGAGAAGACTTATCAATAAGCTTTATAAATTCCAGAGGATGATGCATAACATTTTGATTTCTAATTATGCTATGCCTAATTGATAAAACGAATATCTCGTCTTCATGGCGTTGCTGATATTGATTTCCTATAGAAGCATAAGTTGAACAGCCTTGAGAAATAAGTCCTTGTTTCTTCCCTGTTAATGTTAAATAAATTAAATTGGCCATACAGTGTATATCCTGAGTTATTGTTCATAATCTCTATGGTTTTTCATCATAATATGTTGAGTTTCTTTATACACCACGCCAAACTTATAAAGTTTATTGGAACTTATCACAAAACAGATAAGACACTTTTATAAGTTATTTTTTCTCTGACTAACTTTTTTCACTTGGATTATTTGACTCTCAACCCAGCCATCCAGCAATCGGGTTTTCAGCGAATCACCAACTTTGACCTGTTTAACCTGCTTCAACAACTTCCCATCTGGAGTTTCACTGATACTATAACCACGACTCAACGTTGCCAACGGGCTTACGGCCTCCATGCGTGAACAGGAAACCGCAAATCTCTCTTTATAACGGGATAACTGTCGCTCTATTGCCTGTTTGAGCCGAAAATCATATTGTTGAATATGTTGGCTATAATGTCGTATTTCTTGCTCAGGGCTATTTTGTAAAAGTCTTTGATTTAATTTTTCATAGGAAATTGAATTTTGTTTCAGGCAGCGTAATAAACCATCGATCAATTTTTGACGTAATTCAGATAAACGATTTTGTTGACGTGCCAACCGCAAATCAGGCCGTTGTTGTTGGAGACGATGTTGTAATCCATTAAAAATCCTCTGCTTTTTGGCAAAAAAGTAATCCATCGCCATTTCGAGACGCTGTTGCAGGGACTGAACTTGTCTCAACAATTCAATTTGATTACGGCTAACTAATTCTGCCGCCGCAGAAGGCGTCGGAGCACGCAAATCAGCCACAAAATCTGCAATTGTGACATCGGTTTCATGTCCAACAGCACTGACGATAGGTATTTGGCTCTGAAATATCGCACGTGCTACCTGCTCGTCATTGAAACACCACAAATCCTCCAACGAACCGCCACCACGCCCAACAATTAAAACATCGCACTCTTGTCGGGTATTTGCCAGTTCAATAGCCTGAATAATCTGCCATGGAGCTTCTGCACCCTGAACCGCAGTAGGATAAATAATAATAGGTAAAGAAGGATCACGACGTTTCAGAATATTCAGAATATCGTGCAATGCTGCGCCACTGGCTGAGGTGATCACTCCAAGGCGTTTGGCAGGTGAGGGTAGCGGTTTTTTATAGATTTGCTCGAACAATCCTTCTGCGGCGAGTTTCTGTTTCAATACTTCAAATTGTTGTTGCAATAATCCGTCACCAGCAGGTTGGATGCTTTCTACTATCAGTTGATAATCACCACGTGGTTCATACAGGGTGATTTGTGCTCTGACCAACACTTGCTGACCATTTTGTGGCCGGAATGCGGCTCGTAGATTGTAACTGCGAAACATCGCTGCCCGGATTTGCGCCCGTTCATCTTTCAGCGTGAAATACCAGTGCCCGGAAGAAGGTTGGGAAAAGTTAGAAATTTCAGCACTTAGCCAAATTCTACCCATTTCCAGCTCCAATAGCTGACGAACCGTCTGATTCAGACGACTAACAGAAAAAATTCCAGTGTTGGTTGGCAGTGACATGTGAGCTAGATCAAATTTTAAAACAAGGACTTAATTGACTGATAATAACTACTCATAATTACTAATCAAGAAATTTTTTCAGAAAATGCTGGAGGCAACCGATTACGGCCTGTATAATGCCGCGGCAATATTTTATCCCTTATTGCCACATAGCTTGGTGAGATATTGCCCATGTTACGAATTAAAAAAGAAGCATTAACTTTTGACGACGTCTTGTTGGTTCCTGCCCACTCTACAGTTCTGCCTAATACAGCAGATCTGTCCACGCAATTAACATCTACTATTCGCCTGAACGTGCCTATGCTTTCTGCGGCAATGGATACCGTGACGGAATCTGCATTGGCTATCGCACTGGCACAGGAAGGGGGAATTGGCTTCATTCATAAAAACATGTCTATCGAACGTCAGGCTGAAGAAGTCAGCCGCGTGAAAAAGCATGAAAGTGGTGTTGTGGCTAATCCCGTAACTGTAACGCCACAAACGACATTGCGCGAAGTCAATGAACTGACTGCACGTAATGGTTTCGCTGGTTACCCGGTAGTGACGGAAGCGAATGAGTTGGTGGGTATCATTACTGGTCGTGATGTCCGTTTTGTGACTGATTTGGATCTGCCTGTTACAGCAGTTATGACGCCGAAAGCGCGTTTAGTCACTGTAAAAGAAGGTGAAGCCCGCGAAGTCGTGTTGCAGAAAATGCATGAGAAGCGTGTTGAAAAAGCGCTGGTTGTTGATGAAAACTTCCATTTGCTTGGCATGATTACGGTGAAAGATTTCCAGAAAGCAGAACGTAAACCGAATGCCTGCAAAGATGAGCAGGGGCGTCTGCGAGTTGGTGCTGCGGTTGGTGCTGGTGCGGGCAACGAAGAGCGTGTTGATGCACTGGTTGCCGCGGGTGTAGACGTGCTGTTGATTGACTCATCCCATGGCCATTCAGAAGGTGTTTTGCAGCGTATCCGCGAAACTCGTGCCAAGTATCCTGATCTGCAAATTATCGGTGGTAACGTAGCGACGGGTGAAGGTGCTAAAGCGCTGGTAGAAGCAGGAGTGAACGCAGTTAAAGTCGGTATTGGTCCAGGCTCTATCTGTACGACTCGTATCGTTACTGGTGTTGGTGTTCCGCAAATTACTGCAATTGCTGATGCAGTGGAAGCACTGGAAGGAACAGGGATTCCAGTCATTGCTGACGGTGGTATCCGTTTCTCAGGTGACATTGCCAAAGCCATTGCAGCGGGTGCATCCTGTGTGATGGTAGGTTCAATGCTGGCGGGTACAGAAGAATCTCCGGGTGAAATCGAACTTTACCAAGGCCGCTCATTTAAATCTTATCGCGGAATGGGTTCTTTGGGCGCGATGTCCAAAGGCTCTTCTGATCGTTACTTCCAGACTGATAATGCGGCTGACAAATTGGTGCCAGAAGGTATCGAAGGCCGTGTTGCTTATAAGGGACTGCTGAAAAATATCGTCCATCAACAAATGGGTGGTTTGCGCTCCTGCATGGGATTGACGGGTTGTGCCACGATTGGTGAACTGAGAACTAAAGCAGAATTCGTTCGCATCAGTGGTGCTGGTATTCAGGAAAGCCACGTCCATGATGTGACTATTACCAAAGAATCACCAAACTATCGTTTAGGTTTGTAATTTATTTACTCAGGTGGCCCGCAATTGCGGGTCACTGACTTTTATTGTTTTATTGCCACTTGTTTTGGGAATTCACCTCGAATGACAACTAATATCCATCAACATCGCATTCTGATCCTTGATTTTGGCTCGCAATATACACAGCTAATTGCCCGCCGTATTCGTGAAATTGGTGTTTATTGTGAACTTTGGACATGGAATGTCACCGAAGAACAAATCCGTGCATTTAACCCGAACGGCATTATCCTTTCTGGTGGTCCCGAAAGCACAACTGAAAACGATAGTCCACGTGCACCAGAGTATGTCTTCAACGCAGGCGTGCCAGTATTGGGAATTTGCTATGGTATGCAAACCATGTCCATGCAACTGGGTGGAGCAGTTTCTAATTCTAATGAACGTGAATTCGGCTATGCTCAGGTTGAGATCAAAGGTGACAGTAAGCTGTTTCGTGGTATTCAGGATGCACTGAATGAATCAGGTACGCCGATACTGGATGTGTGGATGAGCCATGGCGATAAAGTAACAGCTATTCCCGAAGGTTTCACAACCGTAGCCAGTACGGATAGCTGCCCGTTTGCTATCATGGCACATGATGAAAAACGTTTTTATGGTGTGCAATTCCACCCGGAAGTGACTCATACTCATCAAGGTTTGAATATCCTGAAACGTTTTGTGCTGGATATTTGTCAATGTGAAGCGCTGTGGACGCCAGCTTCTATTATTGACGATATCGTAGAACGTCTGCGTGCACAGATTGGTGATGATCACGTTATTCTGGCGTTGTCTGGTGGTGTTGATTCTTCTGTAACAGCACTATTGCTAAACCGTGCAATTGGTAAGCGTTTGACTTGTGTATTTGTAGACAATGGACTGCTGCGCCTGAATGAAGCCGATCAGGTGATGGAAATGTTTGCGGGTAAATTTGACCTGAATATTGTCCATGTTAAAGCGGAAGATCGCTTTCTTTCTGCGCTGGCGGGAATTGATGATCCAGAAGCTAAACGCAAAACTATTGGTCATGTGTTTATTGATGTATTTGATGAAGAAGCTGCAAAACAGACTCAGGTCAAATGGCTGGCGCAAGGCACGATTTATCCAGACGTTATCGAATCTGCGGCCTCTGCGACAGGTAACGCGCATGTGATCAAGTCTCACCACAATGTGGGTGGTTTGCCGGAAGATATGACACTGGGTTTGGTTGAGCCACTAAAAGAGCTATTTAAAGATGAAGTTCGTCGCATTGGTCTGGAACTGGGCCTGCCATATGACATGCTGTATCGTCACCCATTCCCAGGGCCAGGTCTTGGTGTTCGCGTACTGGGTGAAGTGAAAAAAGAATACTGTGACTTGCTGCGTCGTGCCGATGCTATCTTTATTGAAGAACTGCATAAGGCGGACTTGTATAATAAAGTCAGTCAGGCATTCACTGTATTCCTGCCAGTTCGTTCTGTTGGTGTAATGGGCGATGGCCGTAAATATGACTGGGTTGTATCTCTGCGTGCAGTAGAAACCATTGACTTTATGACCGCGCATTGGGCACATTTGCCATATGATTTCCTGGGTCGCGTATCGAATCGTATTATTAATGAGGTCAATGGCATATCGCGAGTTGTTTATGATATCAGCGGTAAACCGCCCGCAACAATCGAGTGGGAATAATCTAAAGCTTTCCTAAGTCTCACCAAATTATCATGATTTTTTAATTAAGACCCTGAAATCAGGGTCTTTTTATACTCATATCTCACAAAATCACACTGTACTAGCAGGTCATTTCTCTCGGTATTATAAAAATATATAGTAAGTGGTAAAATAATCGTAATAGTCAGATGCTACGCGAGATGATAAATTAATTCATGTATTCTGGCTCTAAGCTAAGGGCAGTTTTAAATAAAATTTAAAACAAGTATTAATTAAATGGCAAAAAAATACTCGATGTAGCGTATATAAGAAAAAATAAGGGGTGAGAATGTATGGATAAGTATATTGTTGTTTATAATGGTGTTGATAGTAATAATGACACTTCAGTGAGTACTCAAATCGCGCTGGATATTGATATGAGCAAAACCTCGGCTGCTGATTTTCTAGGTCTATTGGAAAATAATGCTTTAACCCATGCTACAGAATTGGATAGCTCTGTAGCAAGAGTTGCTATTGTTGGAATATACCAACTTTAATATACCACCATATTTAATAACTTGCTTCAGCGCTAAGAAGTTCCCGAAAAATGGACAGGCATAGCATCATGTGATCCACTGATTGTTCCATCCAGTCAATGAGAACTGCTATGCCTGCATATATTTATCTTTTCTATGTGCTTTGTTAGTTAACAATAACGTATATAGTGATAATAATAATTAAATATTATATTTTACATCGACTATTATTCAATGTAATGTGAATTGAGTCTCATACAAAAAATTGAATTTATCATATTCACATTAGGTCGTTGATTATGAATAAAAAAATGATGTTAATAGGTATTGCCATTGCCTCTGTATTATTTTGCCAAATGGCGTTGGCAAGCAGCAAAATTATTCCTTTTACTGAGAATGATGCGAGGTTTGCGAAATCTTTAGTTGATAATGATGTCAATAAGTTATTTTCTGGCGGTAAGGTATCCAGTGATTATGGATATAAGTACATAACTGCAAGAGATTTATACAGAAAATATTCTGAAAATGAAGTAAGAGCAAACAGAGAATTAAAATATAAAAAAGTTATTATTTCCGGAAAAATTAAAAGTATAAATAATTATCCTTCTGATGGTAAATCGTTTATTGCATTAAGTGCCGGCAGTTTCTTAGATACTGTGCATGTAACATTAAGTAATAATTTTCAAGATTATGTCCTTGAATTACATAAGGGGCAAAAGATTACCCTGGCATGCGAAGTGGTTGGGACGGTCGTTGGTGAGCCTGTTGTGAAGGATTGCATACCAGAAAGTAACGCGAAAGAGCAAGTAATCCAGTCTCTGGTATTCCAAGTTAATAAGGCAATTAATGGTGATAGGGATGAATCTAATAAGAAAGGTGTTGTTATAGTGGTGTTATCAAAATTAGTTAGTTTATCAACTAACAACTTCTCTATTTGTAAGAGAATTGATATATCTTGCCTGCAACAAGCAAATAATCCAAAGTGGAAAAAGTTTGCAGCAGAAAACAAAGAGCAAATAGAACAGTATAAAAAAATGTTGGATAATCAAAAATAAACGGACTTCGATTAGAGCGATCAGAATCATTATGGATATTATGCCTTCAACTGATTATCGTAAACTTATACCGACTGCCTCTCATACACAGCGGTTGAAATCTGATATGGTGAATTTCCCCCAATAATTTGCATTTGGAACATTATGATTTCAGCATTAGCTATCAATAATTATCGTTCTATTCGCGATCTTCGTATCGTACTTGGTCCCCTTAATGTGATTACAGGAGCAAACGGTAGCGGTAAATCTAATTTATACCGCGCACTACGCTTGCTATCTGAGACAGCACAAGGTGGTGTTGTTAATTCTCTGGCACTTGAAGGTGGGTTGGACTCTGCGTTTTGGGCAGGGCCGGAAACTTTTTCGAGAACAGCGCGTGCGGGAGGGGTAGTGCAAGGGGGAGTGAGAAAAGAGGTAAAGCGGTTACGTCTCGGATTTGCAACAGATTCATTTGGTTATTCTATTTCCCTTGGTTTACCTGAGCCGTCACAGTCTGCTTTTGCGTTAGATCCTGAAATTAAACAAGAAGGTATTTGGGGTGGAGAATGTTATCATCCGGCTGGTTTACTGGTTGAGCGCAAAGGCCCGATCATCCGGGTTCGGGAAGGCCGAAGATGGCAAATCGTATCAGGACACATTAACAATTTTACCAGCATGTTTGATCAGCTGGCTGATCCTTTAACTGCTCCGGAAGTTTTTCATATGCGTGAATTTATTCGTGGTTGGCGCTTCTATGATCATTTCCGTACTGATAGTGATGCTCCGGCTCGTAAGGCGCAGATTGGGACACGAACTCCTGTATTGCGTCATGATGGACGTGATCTGGCTGCTGCGTTGCAAACAATTCGTGAAATTGGTGACGCACAATTGCTGGATGAGTCTGTTGATGATGCTTTCCCAGGCGCTTTGGTAGCAATTTCTCGCTCCACAGAAGGGCTGTTTACTATACAGTTTCAGCAACATGGTTTAATCCGTCCTCTTTCTGGTGCGGAATTGTCAGATGGAACACTGCGTTATTTATTATGGATCGCGGCATTACTAACTCCACGCCCACCGTCAATGATGGTATTAAACGAACCAGAAACGAGTCTCCATCCAGAACTTTTGCCTTCACTAGCTAAATTGATTATAAAGGCATCCAGTCAAACACAAGTGTGGGTCATTTCACATTCACCAGTCTTGATTGCGGCACTAAAGCAATCTTCACACTGTCAGCATATTCAACTCAAAAAGCAACTTGGTGAAACCCATGTGACTGATATAAATATGTTAGAAGAACCGTTATGGCGTTGGCCAGATAAGAATTAATAACTTGTTTTCTGAGCCGTACTTTTCTCTACCAATCACACCTTATCACACAGAGATTGTGACTCTTTTCACATTTTACAGTAGATAAACCTAAAGCTAGGAAATATTCCTAGCTTAACTAAGACTATAGCTCAAGCCAACTTTTTATCACTTCTTTATACTGCTAGTAACGACAATTCCTACGAAAAATTTCGCGTTTCAGCGATCCACTTTTTTTCCACCTGCATTAAAAAGGCTCTTTTTATCGTGATTATCTGAGGATTTCACATGTTTAAAATTCTTGAACAAGTCCGTCAACCGACGTTGGATTTACCAATCGAAATACGCCGCAAAATGTGGTTTAAGCCCTTTATACAGTCCTATTTGGTGGTTTTTATTGGTTATATGGCTATGTATCTGGTGCGAAAGAACTTTAATATTGCCCAGAACGATATGGTTTCCACTTATGGTTTGTCGATGACCCAGCTTGGTCTGATAGGGTTGGGTTTTTCTATTACTTATGGTGTTGGTAAAACCTTAGTCGCTTACTATGCTGATGGGAAGAATACTAAGCAATTCTTGCCATTTATGTTGATCTTATCTGGCCTTGCCATGCTTGGTTTTAGTATGAGTATGGGCAATTCAGGCATCAGTGTTTTCTTGATGGTAGCATTTTATGTTTTGAGTGGTTTTTTTCAGAGTATAGGAGGCCCGGCAAGCTATTCCACTATTACCAAATGGACACCCCGTAGTAAGCGGGGAACTTATCTTGGACTGTGGAATATGTCACATAACGTTGGTGGTGCAGGCGCTGCAGGGGTTGCATTGTTTGGTGCTAACTATTTGTTTGACGGTCATGTGATAGGGATGTTTATTTTCCCTTCTATCATTGCGTTGATCATCGGTTTTATCGGCTTACGTTACGGTAGCGACTCACCGGAAAGTTACGGTTTGGGTAAAGTTGAAGAATTGTTTGGTGAGAAGGTCAGCGAAGAAGATATTGCGGCAGAAGAAAACAAAATGACCAAGCGTGAGATCTTTGTTGAATATGTCCTGAAAAACCAAGTGATTTGGCTTCTTTGCTTTGCCAATATTTTCCTTTATATCGTGCGGATTGGTATTGACCAATGGTCAACAGTATATGCATATCAGGAGCTAGGGCACTCTAAAGAGATTGCGATTTCTGGCTTTACTATGTTTGAAGTCGGCGCGTTAGTGGGAACGCTAATGTGGGGTTATTTATCAGATTTGGCAAATGGTCGTCGTGCTCTGGTCGCATGTGTCTCATTAGGCTTAATCATTGTTAGCCTTGAATTCTATCAACATGCAACCAGCGAGATTATGTATTTAGGCTCCCTGTTTGTACTCGGATTTTTGGTATTTGGCCCACAGTTGTTGATTGGTGTGGCCGCCGTTGGTTTTGTACCCAAAAAGGCAATTAGCGTTGCAGATGGTGTTAAAGGTACTTTTGCGTATTTAATCGGTGACAGCTTTGCTAAATTGGGCTTGGGGATGATTGCAGATGGTGTGCCTATTTTGGGTTTAACGGGATGGAAAGGCACTTTTGCGGCACTTGATGTTTCTGCATTTATTTGTATCGGCTTACTTGTTTTTGTTGCCATTGCTGAAGAGCGAAAAATCCGAAGCAGCAGGAAGTTACAGTAGGAAGTTACAGTAAATTCTATAGAAAATGTTCTGACGCTACTGTTTCATCCACAGTAGCGTCTTTGGGCGAAACGTATCCGCTCTTAGTTTATTGCACAGCTATATTAATGAGAGTAATTTATGCAGTTTTTCTGATCTGATAATAAATAACGATGATTAAAGTAGCGTTAGTCGATGACCATGTAGTGGTACGTTCTGGTTTTGCTCAGTTATTGAGTTTAGAACCTGATATTGAGGTTGTTGGTGAATTTAGTTCGTGTGCCGAAGCGAGGCATGGGCTTCCTGGATCTGGAGCAATGGTCTGTATTCTTGATATCTCAATGACAGATGAAAGTGGGCTTTCATTATTACAGGATATTCCTTCCGGTATTGGCTGTATTATGTTGAGTGTCCACGATTCAGCCACAATGGTGGAAAGTGCGTTAAAGGCGGGAGCACGTGGCTATCTTAGTAAACGTTGTAGCCCAGATGAATTGGTACAGGCTGTACGTACTATTGCGAATAATGGTTGTTATTTCACCCCGGATATTGTGCTTAAATTGACTTCAGCAAAAAATAACCCTGCTTCATTACAACATTTAACTAAGAGGGAAAGGCAAGTAGCAGAAATGCTTGCCAGAGGGATGGACGTTAAAGAGGTGGCGGTTGAGTTAGGCTTGAGTCATAAAACAATCCATGTTCATCGGGCTAATGCGATGAGTAAATTGGGTGTGACAAATAACGTGGGCTTAGCGAATTATTTTGCTTCTAGTGATATCTAATGTATCGATACCTGATCAATTCGTTTTGCGGCGGGTTATTGTTTTCTTGCTGGTGGTTCTGTTTGTGGGTGATAGCCTACTATTTTGTTAATGATTTAGAGCTGGCTATTTTATTTTTTCCATTTGCCTTGCGTCTTGGCATCGCTTTGCATATTCCCAAACGGTATTTACCGGTATTATATGGTACAGAATGGCTACTTACTATTGGTCTGGCGCTATTAATTAGGCAGCCCCAATGGCTTACCGTGTTAACTGCCAGCATAGTGAGCCTTCCTATTGTTTGGATTGCCGGCCGTTATTACCGTGGTAATCAATGGCAACGATTGTCTGTTATGGTATTTGTGATTGTAGTAACTCTTTATCTGACTGAATACCATCACTATGATTTGGTAAGTGCAAATTTTGCCGTATCGCTCTTTGAAGTTGGCGGATTTATAGGATCACTAGTTGCTGGCTGGGGTTCTGATAAATTATTTGGCGGCAATCGTGGCCCTATTAATTTAATATTTTCAATAGGTATTTTTTTATCAGTGGCTGCGTTATGGTTGATGCCCATGACCGATTTAGTTTTCCAATCGTTAGGTTTTTTTACTATTGGATTTTTCGTTTTTGGCCCGCAGCTATTGATTGGTATGGCCGCAGCAGAATGCTCGCATAAAGATTCAGCGGGTGCAGCAACGGGATTTGTTGGCTTATTTGCCTATACGGGTGCAGCGCTGGGTGGCTATCCATTTGCAATTATCTTAAAAAATTACCACTGGACTGGCTTATTTATTACTATTTCTGTTTGTGCTGTCATGATTGGCTTATTATTACTGCCTTTTTTGCAAGCCCAATTTCCCCGGCAAAGGGAGCAGAGTTAACTGTTCTCACTGAGGCGTAATTGCTGTCGATGACACCAATCTTCTTTAGTTAACTCCCATATTTCACAATCATATTTACCCGATACATACTCTTTTGTTTCGGTTCTTATAACTTTCATGCCTTCAGCGTGTTTGTTATATAACCCGATGATACCAATCAGCTCATTAGGATTAGTTTTAATTCTGAGTGACCAGATATAGGCTTTTTGATCTTGTATTACTGGCATAGCAATGTTATTGACGAAATATTGCCCGCCATTATCAGGATATGACCAGGGTACGGCGTGACTGTCTAAATATTTTACGATATCCCAGTGAGGAAACTTTTGTTAAATTTGAGAAGCATCATCATAAGCCAATTTCTTTAACAAAAGGCGTTTAGTTTCCAGATCATTAAATGACATACCTTTAACCGCTCAATCAAATGTTAATTTATTGTGAGGGATATAATGGATTTTAGAGGGTTAGCAGTCAATCTGATATCACCTCGGTTTTATAAAAACATGCTAAATGAAACATGGTATAGTAACTCTTTGTTCTGTCTTTTATCCCATCGGAATGTTATGTCTTATCAATGCCCGTTATGTCATTTGCCACTGCTGTTTTCCCATCATCAATGGCGCTGTGAAAAGAATCATCAGTTTGATTGTGCAAAAGAAGGTTATGTTAACTTACTACCAGTTCAGCATAAACGTTCAAAAGAACCGGGTGATAGTGCTGAGATGATGCAGGCGAGAAGGGCGTTTTTACAAGCAGGTTATTATCAGACACTACAACAAAAAGTTATTGAATTATTTGATCGTTTTTTACCTGAACGAACTAAGGCATTGCTGGATATTGGTTGTGGAGAAGGTTATTACACTGCATCGGTACAAAAGGCGTTGAACCTTAAACGGCATATTACAGTGTATGGCTTGGATGTGGCGAAAATCGCCGTTCGTTATGGGGCTAAACGTTACCCGGATGTCAGCTTTTGTGTGGCGTCCAGCCATCGATTGCCGTTTACGGATAGCTCTCTTGATGGGATTTTACGAATTTATGCTCCTTGCAAAGCGGCAGAATTATCCAGAGTAGTAAAATCAGAAGGCATTGTCCTGACTGTTACACCGGGTCCGCGTCATTTATATCAATTGAAAGAATTAATTTATCAGGAAGTTCATCTGCATCCTGAGAATACTGAACAACTGGAAGGTTTTGAATTGGTTTCGGCGGAAACTCTGGCCTATGAAATGCAATTGGATGGTGAACAATCCTATAATTTATTACAGATGACGCCGTTTGCCTGGCGGGCTTCTGAAGAGGTCAAAAGTAATTTGATAGCTACGCAGTCATTTAATTGTGAAGTTGATTTTACGTTGAAAGTTTATCGTCGTATTTAATAGGTATATAAGGTTGGATTCGGAATAGATATCTGAAAAATATCTATTCCGCAGAAAATATTAATATTCTCAGGCATACATAAATAATTTGAGATGCTCAAATAATATATTGAAACCAATAGCAATTAATACCAGTCCACCAATAAGTTCTGCACGTTTACCTAATAATGGCCCGATGTAGCGTCCGATTAGCATTCCCAGAGTAGCCATAATCATTGTCATCATTCCGATGGCCATTGCGGTATGTAATATATTTACCTGTAAGAAGGCGAGACCAACACCAATTGCCATTGCGTCCAGACTGGTTGCAACGGCGGTAAATATTAATGTTAATGAACTATAGCGACGGGGTGTTGTGGATTTAATCGTGGTTTCCGGCTCACGTTTGAAACTTTCGACAATCATCCGGCAACCAAGGATAAACAATAATGAGAATGCCACCCAATGATCCCATTCCATAATATATTGGCTGGCATAAAGCCCCAGAGACCAACCGATTAAAGGAGTACTGGCTTCAACTAAACCAAAAATGAGGCCAGTGCGGATTGCTTCACGTAAATGTGGGCGATGAAGAGCTGCTCCTTTACTGATGGCAGCAGCGAAGGCATCCATGGATAGAGCTAATGCGAGGGTAAGAGTTGTATAGAGATTCATTAAAATAACCTCGGCTGGGTATTCCACATACACATAAATCACCCCCAACCAATGGTGATGTTATGTGTCTATGGTCTTGCCAACCGATTTGGCATTCGTACCACGTTTTATGCAAACGAGTATGTTGATACGAATTTTCCAGAAGAATTCTGGAACAGGCTACTCCCCAATGACTGGGGTGGACAATATCATATTTGGCATAAAAGGCAAAAATATTTTACATACGTTAAATAATGGCTTGATAATAGTTATCATTATCTTTTGTGGTAAAAAAATAAGGCTGATGAAAATAAGGCTGATATAGTGTTGCAGCCTTATTTAAAATTAATATGAATCAGGGAAGCGTTATTTTTTATTCAGCAGAAATTGATAAATCTTTTCTAAGTCATCTGGTTTTGTTACAGCAATATATATTTTATTTGACTCAAAATCTATCATTAAAATACCATCTTCAGATAAATTCATTGCTTTAATTTGGTCATAATTAAAGAATCGGTTGGAATAATAAAAGCCTTTTTCTTTGAATATGAGTTTAGGTGAACGAATATAACTAAGGTATATTGTCACTAAAATGATAAAAGATAATAGATACGTCGTTAATGGAGTACCTTGCGCTATCACGTTATTGTAAATAATGATAATAATTAAGGCGATAAATATTAAAGCATCAATTCGATGTTTTCTTTTTAATTTTATGTTTAACAGAGTCTTGCCTTTGATATGATGGATGATAATTTCGTCATAAACAGCAAAAGCGAGCATTAATAAAATTGAAATCATCAATATGATGTCATTCAGGCTCATTGTTACCTCTGATTCTCTAACTTATAGCTCTTGTTTTTATCAATGAGGGAGGAAATTTCCTCCCTATATTTTTAATAAATCAATTTTCTAATAAAACTATTTAACTAAGCCCAGAAAACCGAAATGATAACCGATGATGCCGATTACGAAGAAACCAATAATGATCCACAGAGGGTTTACTTTTTTCCGTAATAGCCACATGCAGCTAAAGGTCAGCAATAGCGGGGCAATACCGGGTAGCAACTGGTCAAGAATTGTTTGGACCGTTGTTACCTTCTCGACTCCTGTGACGGGATCAGGTACTTTAGAAATAACAAGTGGAATATTGACTTTCGTCCAGCTATTAACCAACGCGCCCATCACGAATAGCCCCAGGATTGACGCTCCTTCTGTCATCTTTTGCAGGAAACCGCCACCCATATCTTTAACGATATCCATTCCTTTTTTATAACCATAGGCGACTCCATAGTAGCGGGTCAATAAACGCACCAGGTTGAACAAAAAGAAAAACAGAATAGGGCCAAGTATGCTGCCACTCATAGCAATTCCTGCTCCAAGTGCTGCAAAAACAGGACGGACAGTTCCCCAGAAAATAGGATCACCTACACCTGCCAAGGGGCCCATTAAACCAACTTTAATACCGTTGATTGCACCATCATCAATATTAGCTCCGTTGGCTCGTTGTTCTTCCATCGCCATCGTAACGCCCAGAATAGGGGCCGCGACATAAGGATGCGTATTGAAAAACTCAAGATGGCGTTTGATAGCCTGTTTGCGTTCTTCGGTATTTTCGGGATAGAGACGACGAATAGCTGGGACCATTGAGAAACAGAAACCCAATGCTTGCATACGTTCGAAGTTCCATGAACCCTGTAATAAATTAGAGCGTAGGAAGACACCACGGATATCGCTTTGTGTCAGTTTTTTCTGCCCCATGTTAGTTGTATCTGACATATTGTTCATCCTCTTAATCTAATTCGTTATCAAGGTTATTTGGGGTATTACCCGCAGGAGCAGCGGTCTGTGACTGGTTGTATTTAGGACTGAGTTGGATATACAGGATTGCCAGAACAGCGCCAACGACACCGAGTATAACGAGATTCTGGATATATACAGCGGCCACAAAACCGAGATAAAAGAATGGCATCAGATAGCCAGCTCGCATCATGTTAATCACCATTGCATAACCAACAACGACGATCATACCGCCAGCAATATTGAGGCCAGTGGTGACAACTTCTGGAATAGAGTTCAGCATATTCTGAACTTCAGAGGTTCCGACAGACAATGCAACAACCAGTGCAGGCAAAGCAATACGCATTGCTTGCAGTATTAAAGCAGTAATGTGAATGATGGTAATAGCGCGTAGGTTACCATTTTCAGCAGCCTTATCTGCTGCGTGTTGGAAACCAACGGTTAAGGTACGGACGATAATGGTAAGAACCTGACCCGCAGCAGCCAGTGGAATTGCCAGCGCGATACCTGCACCAACATCTTGTCCGCCGGCGATAACCAGAATGGCCGAAATAATGGATGCCAGAGCTGCATCAGGAGCAATTGCTGCACCAATGTTCATCCAGCCCAGGGCGATCATTTCCAGTGTACCGCCGATGATAATGCCGGTTTTCATATCACCAAGCACTAGACCGATCAATGTACAAGCAACTAATGGGCGGTGGAATTGAAATTCATCAAGAATGGACCCCATGCCTGCAATACAGGCGACGATGAATATCAATAAAAGTTGAACAACGGTAATTTCCATTGTTTTCTCCTGTAACCAAATGTAATTTGGTAAGAATTTCGTTATTGAGTAATGGTTAATAAAAAAATATCTGTTTTGATTGTTTTAAGCTTTTTTGAGCAGATCCATCATATTTAAACGCGTATCGCTGGCAACTTTGCGTGCTTCAAGTTCGATACCGCGAGAATTCAGCTTTTCGAAAGCATTAATATCTGTTGTATCAACAGAGATAGCATTGTTAATTTGGGTTTTACCTTGTTTGAAAGCCATACCGCCAATATTGACAGATTCCAGTGAAACACCGCCTTCTACAATACGCAGTACATCAGTAGGATTGGTGAATAACAGCATAACGCGTTCACCGGCATATTTAGGGTTATTGTAAACACGAATACACTTGGCAATATCGACCACATGTGCACTGACCCCAGGAGGTGCAACCTGCTTTAATAACGTAGAGCGCACAGTATCTTGTGCTACTTCATCACTGACTACAATGATACGCTTGACGTTAGTCTCTTTTGTCCAGCGAGTTGCAACCTGGCCATGAATAAGGCGATCGTCAATGCGAGCAAGGGCAATTTTCATGTGACCACCAGCAACAGGTTCAGTAACCTGGGAAGTCATGGGGGCTGCCGATTGGGGTGGTTCAGGTTTATCAGCCTCTTTGGCTGGCTCTGTCTTAAGGGCTCGAATGCCTTCTTTCCCTGTTTCCAATGCAACAGAAACCAATTCTTCCATTGATGGATTATCATCACGGCACATAAAGGCTTCAACCAACATTGGTATGTTCACGCCAGTGATGATTTCGTAGTTTTCTTTGTCCATTACGATACGGTTCGCCGCATTAAATGGACTGCCACCCCAGGTATCGACAAAAAATAAGACCCCTTGTGTTGTATCAAGTAACTCCAGTTTCTTATTGTATTTCTCGAATAACGTATCGGCATTTTCACCGGGCACAAAGTCGATATAAGAAACGTTTTCTTGTTCTCCAATCAACATCTCTGTGGTACGAAGCAATTGCTCCGCAGCGGCCCCGTGTGTGCCAATCATAATGGCTATACTCACTTGTTTTCCCCTTTCTGTAACAATTGAACTCGGATTTATTGCAAGCTCATACTCAATACTTCCAATATGTTGTACTATACCCATCACCTTTCAAGATGAGACCTTGAAATCCATAGGGTATATCTATTAATAATCATGACAACTATTAACGAATATGATAGTTACAAGCATCGTATTTTATCGAGGATCCTTCTCAAATATTCCATTTCTCATGGCCTTATATTTCGTTACATAAGAAAATATGTCATTAGATTATCATTGGAAGCATTTAAGAAAATTGCTATCAGTCAGAAAATTCAAGATAGGCTATTTTGAGAGGTTAAAATAAGATTTTTGTTTTACTTATAGGGAATAATTAACTTATTTTTCTTTAAATTTTCGTTTTTATGATTTTTGTAACTATTTTAGATGGCATTTTATTAATTTTTAGATAAAAAAATTTTGATACCTTAGACCGGAAAGAAGAAAAAATGTACTTAATTGATCCGTTTCAGCCAAAAAAAATCCCTACTGTATAGCAGGGATTTTTTCAGATAAGTCAGATTTTACCTAAAATAGGTAACCGCTTAACTTATAAACATATTAATTAAGTTACAGAGTTGATTAGTCACACTGTACTTTTATTGCCAAACCACCACGTGATGTTTCACGATATTTAGCGTTCATGTCCTTACCTGTTTCGTACATGGTTTCAATAACTTTATCAAGTGAAACCCGTGGTTCGCTGGTACGGCGCAATGCCATACGAGCAGCATTGATAGCTTTAACTGAAGCAATGGCATTACGTTCAATACATGGAACCTGTACCTGTCCCGCAACAGGGTCACAAGTCAAACCAAGGTTATGCTCCATGCCTATTTCGGCTGCGATGCATACTTGTTCAGGACTTGCGCCAAGTAATTCTGCAAGACCTGCCGCTGCCATTGAACAGGCAACTCCCACTTCTCCCTGACAGCCGACTTCTGCCCCAGAAATGGAAGCATTCATCTTATACAGGATGCCGATTGCACCTGATGCTAGGAAGTAGCGCGTATACAGTTCTGGAGTCACAGGCTCAATACAATGGTTGTAATAAGCCAGTACCGCCGGCACGATCCCACAGGCGCCATTGGTTGGTGCGGTAACAACACGCCCACCAGCGGCATTTTCTTCATTAACTGCCAAAGCGAACATATTGACTAAATCAACAACATTCATTGGATCATTAGACAATTTATTTGATGATGTCAGCATACGGTGCAGAGCGGCTGCACGACGAGGTACACGCAGAGGGCCAGGTAAAACGCCTTCTGTATTCAAGCCTCGTTCAATACAGGCCCGCATGGTGTCCCATACATCTGCAAAGTATTCAGCAACTTCTTCTTTGCTATGCAAATCCAGCTCGTTTTTCATCATCAAGCCAGAAATAGACAGCCCTGTTTTGCTGCAATTCATCAACAAATCAGCAGCAGAGCTGAATGGGTAAGACACAGGTTTGGTATCCTGGGATGGCTTACCGAAATGTTCTTCATCAACAATAAAACCACCACCAATGGAGTAGTAAGTTTTGCTGTAAACATTTTTGTCACCTGCAATTGCATGGATCTGCATACCATTTTCATGCAATGAAAGGTTATCGCTACGGAAATTCATACCTCCGTCACGAGGAAAATCGACTTCATGTAAACCATTTGCCAGCGGCAAACGTTGAGTTTGCTCAACATCACGAATAAAACCAGGGATTGAATCAATATCAACAGTAGCGGGCATATTACCAGCCAACCCCATGATAATGGCGATATCCGTATGATGACCTTTCCCGGTTAATGAAAGTGAGCCGTACACATCAACAGCTACACGCGTGATAGAGGACATCAGCCCCTGGTTTACAAGATCATCGACAAATTGTTTTCCTGCTTTCATAGGGCCAACAGTATGAGAGCTGGATGGGCCGATACCCACCTTAAACATGTCGAAAACGCTAATCACGCCAGACTCCTTAGAGAAGAAAGATATATAGTATATTTATAATTAAAGCGCGTTACTTTACTGTTATTTAGTGGTGTTGATAAAGGAGTTTACAGTTTTTTTTTAATTATAATAGCTATTGATATGATTTTGGATGATAAATGAGCAAATTTATAACCTCTCGCAAGCGTTCCTAGAGTGATTTTTGAACTTGCTGTGCCAGTTGGTAAATAATGGCAGCGGTTAATCCCCAAATCATCTGTTCACGATACCAGTAAAAATAGATCCGATGCTGTCGGTTTCGCCGCTTAATATCCAAATATCGATAGCAAGGAAGAGAGAGTGCATCAAAAAGTGGAATTTCAAAAACGCGGTCTACTTCTGTTGGATTGACTTGAAAAGAAAAAGGAGGTGAAACCAACCCGACGACAGGTGTGACACGATACCCGCCACTACTGTCCAATGGGGCGAGTTGTCCCAGAATTTGTACCTGATGATGTGGAATGTTGACTTCTTCTTCTGCTTCACGCAAAGCTGTAGCGATCAATGAATGATCTTCCGGATCAGCTGCGCCACCGGGAAAAGCAACTTGCCCCGCATGTGAACGTAAGCTTTTGGCTCGTTGAGTCAATAAAAGTGTTGGCTCTGGCTTACAAATAATTGGCAATAATACAGCGGCATTCCGCTGATTATTGCTTAGATACTTTGGTTGTACAGGCAGTTGCAATTGAAACCGATGAATAAAATCAGAAAGAGATGTCATGATAGTTGGGGTTCCCTTAATTTAGGCAAGATATGTCCAAGTTTATCGAATGTTTCCTGATACTCTTTTTCCGCAATGCTATCTGCAACAATACCACCACCAGCCCAGCAGTATATTTTTCCTTTTTCTGTCAACAGAGTACGTATAGTGATATTGCTGTCCATTGTACCGCAGAAACTAATATAGCCAATAGCGCCACAATATCCATGTCTGCGATGTGGTTCTAATTCTTCGATAATTTCCATAGCGCGAATTTTTGGGGCACCAGTGATGGAACCACCAGGAAAACAAGCCCGTAGTAAATCGGTTGCGTGATACTTATCTTGTAGTGTGGCTGTAATGGTACTGACGAGATGATGCACTGCCGGGAAAGGTTCAACGATAAATAATTCCGGAACTTTGACGGACCCTGGTGTTGCAACACGTCCGATATCATTTCTCAGGAGATCAACGATCATCAGATTCTCGGCGCGGTCTTTTCGGGAGTTGGATAATTTTTCAGCTTGCAATTGATCTTTTTCCGGATCTTGATCGCGCGGCAGCGTTCCTTTGATTGGTCTGGTCTGGATTTTCTTATCTTCCAACAATAAAAATCGTTCAGGTGAGACACTAATAATGCAATTTTCGGGCAAGCGAATAAAAGCTGAAAAAGGAGCACGGTTACATTCATTCAGTTGCTCGAATGCCTGCCATTCATCACCTTGGTAATCGGCATGAAAACGTTGGGCCAGGTTGACTTGATAGCAATCGCCATCACGCAGATAACGGTGGATCTGAGCGATTTTTTCATGATATTGCTGTTCACTCATATTGGATTGCCATGAATTGGTGAGAGCAAAATCGGTTTCTTGATTTTTGGTGTGTGATTTTAGCCATGCCAGGCGGTTATCAATATCGTGGTAACTGAGTAAAGTCACTTTTTTCTGATGATGGTCAATAATAAGACACCAATCGTAGATCCCAATAGCCATATCTGGAAAATTCAGTTCATTAATGGCCATGGTGGGTAACTTTTCAATTCGTCGTCCGAGGTCATATCCCCATATTCCCAGTGCTCCCCCCTGAAATGGTAGGTCGGGATCAAACTGTGCAGTAAGATTACAGGCATGAAGATACTTTTTCAGTAATAGAAAGGGATCATCTTGCGAATAAGAAACGGCATCATGACTTTTGATTTCTGTCACTTCCCCGTGTGTTACAAGAGTCACAATAGGTTCAGCCACAAGAATATCAAAACGATTATGTGGATGTTGGGCGGCACCTGAATGCAACAACATTGCCCAGGGAGAGGCAGAGAGCGGAGCGAAATAACAGGTAGCAAGATTAGGAGAATAAGGTAACTGACGTTTTTGTAATGCAATCTTCATGGAGGAACCCGTATTGGCTGGGCAATTGAAAAAATAACTGATTAATGCGCGGAGAGTACCATAGAATGGTATACCTGTTCACGGGTTGTCACACTGCAACTTGAAATTGATTGAGTATATAATCACAGCTTGTCGCTAATTATTATCGTATATTTGAGGTTAAGGCTATGTTTTCAGGTATGCCAGCATTATCCCATGAAGAGCAGCAAGTCGCGGTAGAAAGGATCCATCAACTTATTTCTGAAGGGATGGGAAGTGGAGAAGCCATTGCTATTGTTGCTCAGGCGCTGCGGGAAAAGCATCAGGACAAAGAGCAGATCCATGTTTTATTTGAGGATGATGTAAAATAACAGTAACGCATTTTTAACAAAACTCACATAATTACTTTCTATTACATGTTAGTTTAACCGAACATTTAATCCATATGATTTGGATGGTAATAGGAGGTAATATGAAGACAAATCAATTTATTCATCGTACTAGGTTATTGAGTGTAACTGTTGCGTTTTTCCTTTCGTTTGCTGCATCAGCCGCTGAAAATGATCATGTGGCTAAATTTGTTTCCTGTAAGAACTTGACTAAAGATCAAATTGCAGCGCAAGTTAAGCGAGATTTTTTACAAAATCGTCTTAATCATTGGGATAAAGACAGGCAACAACTGGGCACAGGAAAACCCGTTGCGTGGGTAAATGTCAATGATATTACTGGTGATAAAGATACGTTACAGATTCCGCTCATTGTCCGGGGTTCCAAAAAAGACAAAAGTTACAATGCCACAATTGATTGTCAAAAAGAGACTATCAGTTATCGTGAAGTTAAATAAACAAATTGTCATGACAGCTTCAAATGTATTCGGGATACTAGAAATGTATCCCGTTTTATTTAATGAGTGAGGTTTCTTTATGACGGAATTACGAAAACTTTATCCAGCTTATGACGCATATAAAACCGGCTATCTGGATACTGGGGATGGGCACCAAATTTACTGGGAGCTTTGCGGAAATCCTGAAGGTAAACCTGCGGTATTTATCCACGGAGGGCCCGGAGGGGGAATAGCAAATTATCATCGGCAGTTATTCAATCCGGAACATTATCATGTCATGTTATTTGATCAGCGTGGCTGTGGCCGTTCCAAGCCTCATGCAAGTCTTGAAAATAATACAACATGGCACCTGATTGATGATATTGAACGTTTACGTAAGCAGATGGGGGTTGATAAGTGGCTG
Source organism: Xenorhabdus siamensis (assembly GCF_037996745.1). Lineage (NCBI taxonomy): Bacteria > Pseudomonadati > Pseudomonadota > Gammaproteobacteria > Enterobacterales > Morganellaceae > Xenorhabdus > Xenorhabdus siamensis. The sequence continues at coordinate 126,004 of NZ_JBBMXE010000006.1, read as the reverse complement.
GTTTTTGGTGGTTCATGGGGGTCAACGTTATCTCTGGCTTATGCACAAAAACATCCGAATTCTGTATCAGAATTGATATTAAGGGGAATATTTTTACTCCGGCCTCAAGAATTGCAATGGTATTATCAGGAAGGCGCTTCCCGGTTTTTTCCGGAAAAGTGGGAACGTACACTTTCTATTCTTTCTGAAGAAGAATGTACTGATGTGATAAAGGCTTACAACAAACGTCTCACGAGTAATGACCTCGCAGTGCAGTTGGAAGCTGCCCGTTTATGGAGTACCTGGGAAGGGGAAACTGTCACACTATTACCTTCTGAACATGCAGATTCATTTGCAGAAGAACAGTTTGCGTTGGCGTTTGCACGTATTGAAAACCATTATTTTATCAATAACGGTTTTATAGATGAGACACAGCAGTTATTAGATCATGTTGACGTTATCAGGCATATTCCCGCAGTCATCATTCATGGGCGTTATGATATGGCATGCCAGTTACAGAATGCCTGGGATCTGGCGAAATCATGGCCAGAGGCAGAGTTTTATATTGTAGAAGGTGCAGGCCATTCCTTTGATGAACCGGGAATTTTGCATCAGTTAATTGCAGCAACTGATAAATTTATTGGAAAATAGGTGTGATAACCACTCGCTTATGCGGTGGTTACCTCTTTTTTCATATTTAACGGTTTTTGGGCTCATAAGGTAAGCGAGACAAATATCTCGATTGTTGGCGATAGTGGTTCAATCGTTGTTGAAAATATTCCCGTAGGTGTTGTGGTTGAGTTTGCTCAACAGTGTCTGGAATGACAGGCATATTATAGCGCTCTTTAAATGCAACCCCTGATGCTGCCAGATCAACATTGACCTTATCCATCTCATTTTTAGATAACTTGGCTAAGTTACGCTCCACTATTTCCTCTCCCAAAGTGCTATGCATTCCCAGAGGTTAAAATTAATTGAGTCTTCCTTATTTGGCAAGACATTATTTGCATAAAAAAACATCTCTTAAATATTAATAATATCAATTCTCATTTTTATTAAATATTAATTCTTTGATTAAATATTTAATCAAATAAAACTGATTCTTATTTTCTTATATTTAATGAGATTTATTCTTGCTATAAAATAAAAATATTTTATTAAATATCAACTGGTTGTAATTTAAAAATTTATCTTTGTTTTATTGATTTTTAATGGGCATAATATGGATAATTTAATAAAGTTCTAGGAGGTGGGCTAATGTTAAAACAAGAAATGATCACTAAATTAAATGAGCAATTAAATCTGGAGTTTTATTCTGCTAATTTGTACCTGCAAATGAGTGCATGGTGTGGTGATAAAGGTTACGAAGGTGCGGCTGCATTTCTGAGAACCCATTCACAAGAAGAAATGCAACATATGCAGCGTTTATTTGATTATCTGGGCGATACAGGAGCAATGCCTGTACTGGGGGCTATTCAGGCTCCACCTGTTGAATTTAATTCTATTTCTGATGTGTTCAATCAAACCTATGAACACGAAAAATTGATCACGGAAGAGATCAATAAATTGGCGCACTTAGCGATGACAACCCAGGATTATTCTACATTTAACTTCTTACAGTGGTATGTGGCTGAACAACACGAAGAAGAAAAATTATTCAAATCTATCTTAGATAAACTGGATATGGTGGGTGAAAGTGGTAATTCTTTATTTTTACTGGATAAAGATTTGAAAGGGCTCTCAGTTCCAGCTCATGCTTAAGAAAGCACTAAGATAAATTAATCTGCATGATTTTTACCGTAATTCCTGTTTTTTGTTTATTTTTAAGCAGGAATTACGCTTTTTTCATTTTATCTCCTATTTTTGTTTTTTGCGCAGTGCTTCACAGGTCAGGACTTTCACCACAGATTAAATTTATCGTTTGTTATAAAATCCCCTTTAAGCATAAAAATTCATCTGTATATTAAAGGGTTGCCTATTATGTCTATTTTTAATATCCGTTCATTCTGGAGCAATTTGTCTGCTTTGGTTGTTCTGTTTGTCGGTATGTCCTGCCAACAGGCTTTAGCCCATGCTCACTTGAAAGATCAGACTCCGGCAGAAAATACAACGGTGGAAGCCGCACCACAAGCTATAACTCTGAGTTTCTCAGAGCGTATTGAACTTGGGTTTAGTAAAGTAAAATTAATTGGCCCAGAAAAAAAAGAGATTAAAACAGGTAAGCTAGTACTTGATCCTGCGACTAAAACCAAACTAATCCTGCCTGTAGAGGACAAACTAGCAGCAGGGGAATATCGTGTTGACTGGAGTGTTCTTTCTGTCGACGGTCATAAAACGAAGGGTGTTTACAATTTTACTGTAAGATAATGATTTCACTTGAGGCGTTATACGTACTCTGCCGATTCTTGCATTTTGTGGTAGTTATGCTGATGTTTGGGTTCAGCTTGTTTACTACTCTACTTGCCTCAGGCCATTTTTTAATTTTGATTAAAAAACGGTTGAGAGACGGTCTGGCAATTGGGGTTAATGGGGGATGGCTGGCACGACGTTTATCAGTTTGAAATATGGCAGGCAGTGTTAGCAACTTCCTTTGGTAAAGTATGGCAATGGCAATTATTGGTTGCTGCACTTGCTGTTGTGGGAATATTCTTTTTACGTACTGATGCTGGAGATTCTAAGACAAAGAATTTCTTATTATTAGGCTGCTCTGTCATTTTGCTTTCAAGCCATGCTTTCATTGGTCATGCTACTATGTATGAAGGGGTGCTTGGTTTGCTACTTCAGGTGAATCAGATTGTTCATTTGCTTAGTGCCGGCTATTGGTTTGGAGGGCTATGGCCTTTTTTGCTATGCCTGCAATTTTTGCGACTAAATGATTTTTCCAAACCAAACTCAGCTTTTCACCAGATAGATAATTATAGCATGGAGAATAGCCTGTTTGCTGAAAGTGTAGTTGCAATGAGGAGATTTTCTGACTACGGGCACATAGCTGTTTTTTTGGTGATTGTCACAGGAATTATAAGCAGTGCCATTTTAATTCCTGGTTGGCTGACTTTTGATGCCTCTGCTTCCGAATATCAATCAATGCTATGGCTGAAAATCATACTTGTCACAGCTATGGTTCTTTTGGCCTTAATCAATCGTTATATTCTGGTGCCCAAATTAAAGCAGAAAGGACGTTATGAATTACTAATAGTGAACAGTTGGTTGGAAATTATTCTGGGAACTGTTGCTTTATTGTGTGTTGCTATCTTTGCGACAGAGCCTCCTGTGTGATCCTTGAATAGCTTGGATATACGTATATGGTTTTTAAGTATGATTTTTAAGTTGTGACCAATAAAGCTGCAACTTGTAAGACAATGGGTATATAAACAAGAAAAAGGGCGGTAGAATTCAGTTTTATATATGTTTATCAGGGGGATGATGATGAAACGAATATTTTGGTTTTTATCTTTTTTATTTTTCTCTTTCCAGGGGATTGCTGCTCCAATACAAACCATTAGTAAATTACAGTTTGGGAAACAATGGGCTTTTACTCGTGAGGAGGTTATGCTCGATTGTCGTTCAGGAAATGCATTGTTTGTGATCAACCCCAGTACGCTTATGCAATATCCACTCAATGAGCGCGCAGTAGAAATGATGAAAAATAACCAAGTTATTGCAACCCCGCTAAGTACAATACTTTTAGATGATCCTGAACATCGCAACCGAAAAATGAGTATTGAGCCATTTCAGAAAGCGGCTATGGTGCTATGCAATGATCAAACAAATAATGGTAAAGCAAGCGATAAAAAATAACCGTAATTTTTACTGCTGATATATATGTTAATTAACGAGCTAAATAATTAACAAAATTTGGTAATTTACCGTGTGTCAACTACTCTTTAAGAGGTAAGTTGTTCTACGTCTCAATGGCATTTTAGCGCACGGCTCTCTAAACAGAGCCATTTTCCCTAGGCCGAGTAGAGGAGTGAGCTTGGCCTTTTTTTGTTATGTTTTCCATGAGAATTGAATAATTTCACTCTTTTTTCTCAAGATCATCTCTTTTTCTTAACTTGTATAATCTATTCAATATACCTTATGGATTTCAAGATATAGCGTGGCGGTAAATAAATGCCTAAATAGCAAGTGGCCAATTACTCGTTTTTTAGTGAAGTGTTTGATAATAATATGAGCAGGAGCACGATTTTGGCTGCAAATTAGGTGTTTTTCTAATATAAGCTGTGATAACTAACTGAATTTCATAAGTGAATACTGGTAAAATATTAAAAGAAAATTTTAATTCTGAGATTCAGGCGGTATTCTGGGACAGTGCTATAAGGATAGTTGAAGATTTATCAGAATGGTTTGAAGTCCTTGGGAAACCTATCTTGTTGTTTTATTGTTATTAAATTGTTTCTTGTCTGGCTATTGTATAGGTGTGTATGGACAAACGTGAATTCTATCGGGAACTATCAGATAGCTTGGTAGCTCTATTATCAGGCGAATATAATTTGATCGCATCTCTTGCAAATACAAGTTCATTGTTATATGAACGTTTGGGTGATGTTAATTGGGTTGGCTTTTACTTGGTAGATGGTGATACCCTAGTTTTAGGGCCGTTCCAAGGTAAAATTGCTTGTGTTCGTATTCCTATAGGGAAAGGTGTATGTGGAACCGCTGTAGCAAGGAATTGTATCCAGCGTATTTCCGATGTACATGCTTTTCCCGGTCATATAGCTTGTGATGCTGCCAGTAATGCTGAAATTGTCCTTCCTTTGGAAATTAATGGGCAAGTTATTGGCGTTTTGGATATTGACAGCACGGTTTTTGATCGGTTTGACGAACATGATGAACATGGCTTAAAAGCGCTTGTTAGCAGGCTTTGTGAGCATTTGGGGCAATGTGTTGTGCCAAAATATCTGCAACAGAATGTAACTTAACCTATGTATGACGTGGCATTTATCAGCAACACTATTATAATGTCGCCTGTTCATGCCTGCGCTGGTTGGCAAAACCGTTGTAATCAGGAAATTTCATGGAAAATCAACCTAAGTTGAACAGTAGTAAAGAAATCATTGCTTTTTTGGCTGAACGATTCCCGCTTTGTTTTGCCGCAGAAGGCGAAGCACGTCCTTTAAAAATCGGGATCTTTCAGGATATCGTTGAACGTATTCAGGGCGAAGAGTGTTTAAGTAAAACACAGCTCCGTTCTGCTCTGCGCTTGTATACTTCCAGTTGGCGCTACCTTTATGGAGTTAAAGAAGGTGCTCAGCGTGTTGACCTTGATGGTAATGCGTGTGGCGAATTGGAAGCTGAACATATTGAACATGCGCGTCAGCAATTAGCGGAAGCTAAAGCTCGGGTACAAGCTCAACGAGCTGAACAACGTGCCAAAAAACGTGAAACAGAAAACGTATCTGATAAGAAAAGCGAACGTCCTGTGAATAAAAAGGCAGCGCCTCGTCGTCGCCCGTCAGCAGGTAAAAAAGATGAAAAGCGTCCATCACGTTCGCAGGATCATCTGCAACAATCACGTAAGCCAGCAGATAAAACGACCAAAAAAATTGCACAACCTGAATTAACGTCAGTAACAGATGTTTCCTCTCTGAAAGTCGGTCAGACAATCAAAGTGAATGTAGGAAAAAGCCTCATGGATGCTTCTGTGCTGGAAATTGCAAAAGATGGTGTAAGAGTGCAATTACCTACTGGTTTGGCAATGATTGTACGCGCAGAACACTTAAAGTTCTGATACGGAGGCCAACTTGGGCATGAACAAACTCATTACTTTGGCTTTCGTTTTAGGACTATCATTTTCTGGTATAGGGCACGCAAGCACTGTTAATGACAGTGTAAGCCGTAATAACAATGCCACTAATTCTGATGTAGCTGGTATTGGTACAGCAGGTGGAAATAATCCCCTTGTTGTTACTATCAATCAGTTACCCGATCTAAAGCCAGAGCTACAACATCCGACAGTGAGTAAACGGATCGTTTCCCGTTTTCTCCGTTCTCATTACCGCCATTTTAGTCTGGATGCTGATTTTTCAGGTAAGGTTTTTGATCGTTACCTAAATATGCTGGATTATGGACACAACGTTTTTCTGGCATCAGATATTACACAATTTGCTGCGCAAAAAGGGCTCTTAGGCAAAGAGCTTGAAAATGGTGATCTACATCTTCCATACGCGTTATTTAATTTACAGCAGAAACGCCGTTTTGAACGCTATCAATATGCTCTTTCCCGATTGGAAAAGCCCATCTATTTAGATGGTAACGATACACTTGAAACCGAACGTGATAAAGCACCTTGGTCTAAGAGTGTTGAAGAATTAAATAATCTTTGGGATGCCAAGATTAAATCCGATTGGATAAATCTCAAATTGTCAGATAAAAATGACAAAGAGATCAAAGAAGTACTGACAAAACGTTATCGGACTTTATTGAAACACCTTACTCAGAGTAAAAGTGAAGACGTTTTCCGAACAATTATGATGGCTTTTGCTCGTGAAATAGATCCGCATACTAGTTATCTCTCTCCTCGTGATACAGAACAGTTCAATTCAGAGATGAGCCTTTCTCTTGAAGGCATTGGGGCTGTTTTGCAGTATGATGATGAACATGTATCTGTCCGCTCACTGGTTGCGGGAGGGCCAGCCGCTAAAAGTAATTTACTCAAAGTTGGAGATAAAATTATTGGAGTGGGGCAGGCTGGTAAACCAATTGTAGATATTGTTGGTTGGCGTCTGGAAGATGTTGTTGCTCTAATTAAGGGGCCAAAAGGTAGTAAAGTCCGTCTTGAAGTCATCCCAAGTACAAAAGGCGCTAAAAATCACATTATCACTTTAACGCGTGAAAATATCCGTCTTGAAGATAACGCAGTTAAGATGTCAGTTAAAACTGTTGGTAAAGAGAAGGTTGGGATCCTTGATATACCAAGTTTTTATGTTGGTCTGACAAATGATGTAAAAGTACAGTTGCAAAAATTGGCGAAACAAAATGTTTCTGCAATTGTCATTGACTTACGTGCTAATGGTGGTGGTGCGCTAACAGAAGCTGTCTCACTTTCTGGTTTGTTTATCTCAAAGGGGCCGATTGTGCAGATTAGAGATAATACAGGTCGGATTAAAGAAGATTCGGATACTGATGAGGCAATCTATTATAAAGGGCCTTTGGTTGTTTTAGTGGATAACCGAAGTGCTTCCGCATCTGAAATTTTTGCGGCTGCTATGCAAGATTACGGGCGTGGATTAATTGTTGGTGAGCCTACTTTTGGTAAAGGAACTGTTCAACAATATCGTTCTTTGAATCGCATTTATGATCAGATGCTAAGTCCTGATTGGCCGGAGATTGGCTCGGTACAATATACTATTCAGAAATTTTATCGGGTGAATGGTGGTAGTACTCAACTTAAAGGCGTAACACCTGATATCCTTATGCCAACAGGGAAAGAGCCATCTGACATAAGTGAAAGTCAGGAAGACAATGCCCTGCCGTGGGATAGTATTCAACCGGCAAGTTATACTTCTTCAAAGAAAATTTCAGAGTTAGTACCACTATTGACCAAATTGCATCATCAGCGTATCACTAATGACCCTGAGTTCAAATATATCAATCAGGATATTGCCTATTATAAGGTGCTAAAAGAGCGTCATGGTGTTTATTCATTGAACTATGCAGAGCGAGATAAAGAAAATAAAGAATATGAGTTGATTAAATTAAATCGCATTAATGAGCGTTTTAAACGTGAAGGGAAGAAGTCACTTACATCACTTGATGATTTGCCAAAAGATTATAAAGATCCAGATCCTTATTTAGATGAATCAGTACAGATTGCTTTAGATTTGTCTCATCAGCCTGCTGAAATGACTCAGGCGAAGTGATTTCAAACTTCGTTATGGATAAAAAGCCGGCTTGATAGTCGGCTTTTCTATTACTGGCTGGATCTTATATAATATTGTAAAGTTACGTCGATTCTGTCGCTTAATATCTTAAAAAAATTGAATAATATGGGCTCAGCCCCCATCTTATGATTTACTTTTAGTTGAACTGTTTGATTATTATAGGAAGCCAATTTATATGATGCGAATTGCTTTGTTCCTGCTCACTAACCTGGCTGTTATGATAGTGTTTGGGATAATACTTTCACTCACAGGAGTTCAGCGAAGTAGTGTAGCTGGTCTCATGATAATGGCTGGATTGTTTGGTTTTGGTGGTGCATTTATTTCTTTGTTAATGTCGAAATGGATGGCATTACGTTCTGTTGGTGGTCAGGTTATTGAAAAGCCATCTAACGAAATGGAATTTTGGCTGATGGAAACCGTCCGTCGCCAGTCTAATCAGGTTGGTATTACCATGCCACAGGTTGCCATTTATGATGCACCTGATATTAACGCATTTGCGACAGGAGCTCGTCGTAATGCTTCCTTGGTTGCTGTTAGTACTGGATTACTGAATAACATGAGTCGTGATGAGGCGGAAGCTGTAATTGCTCATGAGATTAGCCACATTGCTAATGGTGACATGGTAACAATGACGTTATTGCAAGGGATTGTAAACACATTCGTTATCTTTATTTCTCGTATCATCGCACAAGCGGCTGCAAGCTTCCTGTCCAGCAGCGATGATGAGAGCGAAAGCAGCAGTAACGGTAATCCTATTGTTTATATGATCCTTTCTATGGTTCTGGAGATTGTATTTGGTATTCTTGCAAGCATTATTACCATGTGGTTCTCCCGTTACCGTGAATTTCACGCAGATGCAGGGTCAGCAAAACTTGTTGGACGTGAAAAAATGATTGCTGCATTACAACGTCTCAAAACCAGTTATGAGCCTCAGGAAGAAGGCAGCATGATGGCGTTTTGTATTAATGGTAAATCTAAAAGTTTTAGCGAGCTATTTTTATCTCACCCTCCATTAGATAAACGCATTGAAGCTCTGCGTAGCGGTGAGTATTTAAAGTAACGTTCTTCTCTGATTTTTAGATGAGAGCTTTAAAAAATTAATTAAAGTAAAAGCCGGCGTTCATCTGAACCCCGGCTTTTTTGATGGTGTTTATCAGAAAAAAATGGAATTGAACTGAGAAAGTTGGGTTGGAGGAAAAAGAAGAGGATAAGATTTTGAACCTCACCTTTGTACTGAAATACAAAGATGAGGGAAGAGAATAATGAATTGATCTTGATTAAGATTGACGCAATATTACTTCATCTTGTTCGAATGTTTTTTTATCAGTCTTACCCATTAATTGGCTGGTAATTGTGCCAGCTGCCATTGCTCCGTTGACGTTTAATGCTGTGCGGCCCATATCAATAAGAGGTTCAACAGAGATCAACAGGGCGACTAAAGTTACAGGTAATCCCATTGCAGGTAGAACAATAAGTGCAGCAAATGTAGCACCACCACCCACACCCGCGACACCAGCAGAGCTGACTGTCACGATACCAATGAGAGTTGCGATCCATAGTGGGTCAAGAGGATCAACTCCAACAGTTGGAGCAACCATTACTGCTAACATAGCAGGATAAATACCGGCACAGCCATTTTGACCGATAGTTGCTCCGAATGAAGCGGAAAAACTGGCTATAGATTCCGGAACACCAAGACGACGGCTTTGTGTCTCAACATTTAACGGAATGCTGGCAGCGCTCGAACGGCTGGTAAAGGCAAATGTCAGTACAGGGCCTGCTTTTTTGAAGAACTTCAGTGGATTAATGCCTGTTAATGCCAGAAGAACGCCGTGTACAACAAACATGAGAGCTAAAGCGACATAGGAAGCAACAACAAAATTACCTAATTGTGCGATATCGTGAATATTGGAGCTGGCAACAACTTTAGTCATTAAAGCCATTACACCATATGGAGTGAGGCGCATAACCAGTCTGACAAGTTTCATTGTCCATGCCTGCATAGTATCGATAGCAATAAGCGCTCGCTCACCACGCTCGCGGTCATCTTTTATCATTTGTAATGCAGCAATTCCCAGGAATGTTGCAAAAATTACTACACTGATAATTGAAGTTGGACTTGCTCCTGTGAGATCTGCAAATGGATTTTTAGGAATAAAAGAGAGGATTAATTGCGGTACACTCAGATCTGATACTCGATTAATATAGTTTGCTTCAATCGCCGACAGACGCGCAGTTTCTTGCGTTCCTTGGATTAATCCAGCAGAGGTCAAGCCAAACATATTGGCGATAACAATAGCAATTAAAGCGGAAATGGCGGTAGTGAGCAGTAGAGTACCGATAGTCAGTAAGCTGATTTTGCCTAAAGAAGACGCCTTATGCAGACGTGCAACTGCACTCAGTATGGAGGCAAAAACCAACGGCATAATGACCATCTGTAACAATTGTACGTAACCATTACCGACAATGTTGAACCATTTAATTGATTCTTTCACAATAGGATTGTGTGCACCATAAATCACATTTAATGCCAATCCGAAAAAAACGCCTACAATCAGGGCCATAAGCACTTTCTTGGATAGGCTCCATTGATCTGAACTCGTTTTAGCTAATACTACGAGCAGTGCTGCGAAAATCAGCACATTAATAATGAGTGGTAAATTCATCCCCAGTCTCCAATATTCTGACTAATATGATTTTTTTGTATGGGATATGCTTACTTCAGGTTATAACAAGAAGTTGCACCATATATTCTATTAACTATGCATGGTATCAATATAAGAATTAGCTTTCTTATAATTAAAAAGAATATAATATAATTGTTTATCACTATCTAGTACAATTAGTTATAAGTTCTTATGTAATCTATTTGTACCTTGTTTAGGTTTCGTAACAATATGCAGGGATTTACGGATGATATATGAGTTTTCTGATGTTATATAATTAATATATTTCAGTCCATTACATCACAATAGGAGTCCATAACTAACAAAATAGCGACACCGAAGATGAAAATGACGAGTAAAAATCAAAAATAAATACTTATGTTTTAAGTTAACCCCATTGAAAATATGGGGTTATGGTTTCATCAAAAATAAACTCAGTTACTTATATAGATTTTGTAATTTATCGATATTTAACTTATCAAGCAGTAGCTTATCGAATGGTAGTTTGTCTAAATAGTGCATAAACGATAAGTCGATGTATTGTGGAATGAAAATAGCAATCACTACAATCAAAACGGCTATAAATCGTTCCACTTTTTTGCGTTCTTTTCCCCTTAATATAGGTATTCGGAAACGCATTTTTAGTGGCCATAAGAGAGGAATGCCTGCTGGCGTAAGCATATCTGCAACTAAATGGCTGATATAGCCTACAATCATGGCATGGAAAAAGTCAGTTGGTATCGGCCAGTTAGCAGGCATTTTGGTCTGAAAGAGAATAATGCCAGCAACGAGTGCCAATAGGCTATGTGTAAATCCACGATGCCCACAAAGTCGTGCAATGGGAATGGAAATAAAACGGAATAACCTGCCTAACGTTGAATGTGGATGATCAATATCAGGTAATAAAGAAGCCAAAAGTACACCAGGAAGCATATGCAACCAATCTCCCTGTGCTATTTCTGGAGTAATTTCTAGCTGATGAGCCAATACAAGGCTGGCAACCGAAAAGAGAAGATGCCCTTCTGCTGTCATAATTATTTATACTAAATTGTTTGTTATATTGATATCTATTGCTGTTTATGTATACAGTGCGCGCTAGTATAGAGGGTTTTGTATAAGTTGAATAGGGGGTAAACAAGAAAAATCTTTTATTTATTAACATATCACACTAATATTTAAATGATTTTTGTCTAGAATAGCTATCTATGCTTCTGGAGATTCGTTCACTGACTGTCGCGTTATGATTTGAAATCTATTGGGTATATGCTCATGAGGAGTATTAATGACGTATCAACAAGCAAGATATGTTGCTATTGCGAAGCGGCTGTTGGGTTGGATTATTTTTGTCCCCGCTTTTTTGTCAACTTTAGTTTCAGTGGTTAACCTGATATGGCAACATGAGGTTAAAGGTGAGGGTATTAATGCAGTATTGAATGATTTTTTGAGAATGATGGCTGAAATGATCAAATTCAATACACCATTTTTGGATTTTTTTTGGAAGCATTCTCCAACTCCAGACTATATGGCGATGATCACAGGGGCAAATGTCAGTTTTTTGATTATCTATTTTCTGATGTTTGTTGGCTTGGCAATGAGTGCATCTGGTTTGAGGATATACCGCCAATTCAAATTCATTAAGGAACAAATTGAAGACCATATGATCTTTGAGAAAGCTAAAGAGAGCGGTGTAACTAAAGAACAGTTGGAATCTAAAATCAAATTTCCACGCCATTCATTATTCAGCCAAATATTCATTCTTTATATATCACCCATTATTATCGGCGCAATCGCCTATTTTTTAACGAAATTATTAGGTTGGTAATATATAAGATAGCTGCGAGAGTAGTTAACTCCGCAGCTTACTGATATATCCAAGAACAGAACGGAGAACTGCTTAAAATAGCACTCTGATATCGGGTAGACATAATACTCGTAAAGTGAGAATAATAAAATTTAACTGATGTGATTAATTTCTATTATTTATTTGATTGCTTTATTTTTATTTGCATTTTTATAAAAATTAAATAATAACTAAATAAAATCTAGTTAATAACTTTAACCATTGGATTAGATTTGAAAAAAGAAATTTTCCTTTATTCTGTAGATAGTCAGAATGATTATTCAGATAATATATTATCGATTATGGTTTGTGCAGCAATAAAATTATCGCCACCAAAAAGGTTACAGCGATTCAGTAAATAATAGAGTTGATAAAGTGGTTGTCGTTCAATAAAGTCTGACGGTAATGGCCAAACACTTTGATAACCGTCAAGAACTTGCAGAGGCAATTCAGGATAAAAAGGGAGCATAGCAAGGTCGCATTCACGATCTCCCCAATAACATGCAGGATCAAATGCTACGGCGCAATTGTTGTTTAATGATGCACAATTTGTTGGCCATAAATCGCCATGTAATAAAGATGGTTCAGGTTGATGAGAATGCAGTTTATCACTGATTTTTTGGACAATAGAATCGATATTCCCGAATACCATTCCCTTGTCTGTTGCGAGTTGCAATTGCCAGCCAATACGCTTTTCTGCGTAAAATTGATTCCAGCGTTTTTGCCACCCATTAGGCTGTATTGTAGTACCAAGCATATTGTCAAAATCAAAACCGAATTTCGGTTGTTCATTCCATTGATGCAGCTTAGCAAGTTGTTGGCCGAAGCAATACGCGTTGTGAGCATCAAATGGTTTTATAGGAAGGTATTCCAGTATAAGAAAACTATGACTACGATCATGCCCAACACCGTAAACTTCAGGTATGCGCGTTGTTTTACTACGAGCTAACAATTCCAACTGTTCTGCCTCTGTTTTAAAAACAGTCAACATTTCTTTTGTGTTAGATTTAACAAAGATATGTTGTTCACCATACTCAATGAACCACGAGCGGTGAATGTCACCTCCTGATAATTCCGTTTGATTGCGGATTTCTGCCTCACCAAAATGTTCACTTAATAGACGGCTAACAGTTTGCCACATGACTCACCTCATTAAGTTGACAATTACTATGCTCATATTACATACAGAACCAACAATTGAACAGATTAAAAAGGAATTTAAATGCAATTGACAGGGCTATATTTAAACCAGATATAGCCCTTTAATTTGATTTTATTGAAGACTCATAATGATGGAGAGAATATGTCTTTGGTCAACTTTCTATGCATTTTCTTTCTAGCTAACTTTATTTGGTCATAAATAACGGCAAATGTGAAGAAAATAGCTTGAATGATAACAATGCATGGTCCTGTTTCACCATCGATATGGAAACTGATTATTGTACCTAAAACACTTGATAAAACAGATGCTATTATGGCAACAATCAACATTCGATCAAAACTCCGGCAGAGAATAAAAGCAATAATGCCGGGGGAAATCAGCATAGCAATGACCAGAATAATACCGACAGCCTGTAATGAAGCGACAATGGTTAGAGCTAAAAGGGACAACAAGCCATAGTGGAGCAGTTTTACTGGCAGGCCAACCACTTTTGCTTGATTGGGGTCGAAGCAATAGAGCATAAAGTCTTTGCGTTTCAGCAGTACAACTGCCAGCGTGAATCCTGCAATGCAGAATGTCTGAATCAATTCACTTTCGGTAATTCCGAGTATACTGCCAAACAGAATATGAGTCAGATGTTGTTCCGTATCTATACGGGTAAAAAGTACTAAACCAAATGCAAACATACCAGAAAATACAACACCCATTACGGTATCTTCTTTGATCCTACTGTGCTCTTTCAGATATCCGGTGGCGAATGCACAGAATATTCCTGACAGGAAAGCACCGATCGCAAGTGGTATACCTGCGACAAATGCCAGAACGATACCCGGCAAAACAGCGTGAGAGATAGCATCTCCCATCAATGACCAGCCTTTTAATACTAAATAACATGATAGTACTGCGCAGACCGTTCCCACAACAATAGCCGCCAAAATAGCGCGTTGCATGAAATCATGCAAAAAGGGTTCCGTGATGAGTTCAATTAGTGTACTCATGGGTGTCCTCCTTGAGTTAATGCTTGAGATTCTTTTCTGGCTCGTCTGCGAGAAGCTAACATGCCATGCTTAGGTGCAAAAAAGAAAGCCAACAAGAAAATCAGAGTTTGTATTGTGACAATCACACCACCGGTTGCACCATTGAGAAAATAGCTTATGTAAGCGCCTACACAACTTGTTAGTGAGCCAATAGCAACCGAAATGATGAGTAGGTGTTTAAAACGATCTGTCAGCAAATAGGCCGTTGCTCCGGGCGTGACTACCATAGCAATAACCAGAATGGCTCCTACTGTTTGTAAGGCAGCAACAGTACAGGCACTTAATAAGGTAAAGAAAATAATTTTCAGGCGTAGTGGTGATAAACCGATAGATCGGGCATGGACTTCATCAAAGAAAACGACCAGCAGATCTTTCCAGAGCAGCATCAGGATCACGAAGGATACAGCAATAATAATTTCTACTTGTAAAACATCTTCATCAGCAATACCCAGAATATTGCCGAGAATAATCGTTTGCACATTGACAGAAGTCGGGTTTAAAGAAACGATTAATAACCCAGCGGCAAAAAAAGTGGAAAAGATAAAACCGATCACTGCATCTTCACGTAATCGTGTGATGTGACGGACCAGTGTCATTGATAATGCAGCAAGCATCCCGGTAAAAAAAGCACCTCCGGCATAAGGTAAACCAAGAGCATATGCACCGGCAACACCGGGTACAACAGAATGGGAGAGAGCATCCCCCATCAACGACCAACCTTTCAACATTAAATAGGCTGATAAAAAAGCACAGACAGCACCGACAATAGCACTTACCCACATGGCTTTAACCATGTAGTTATAATCAAATGGTTGTAACAATAATTCCATCATGGCTGGCTGTCCTTCTGTTTTTGGTTTTGTCGTGGGGGGACATGATGGTTATGACCATAAAATACGGCGGCACGTTCGTCATCGGTAATGACAGTGAGGGAGCGTGGATCATCATCATCATGGAGTTCGGACCCAGAAAGATTGACATGGCGTAAGACACCGTCAAATGTCATTTCCAGATTCTTCTGAGTGAATGTTGTTTCAGTTGGACCGCTGGCCAGAACCGTTCGATTAATCAAAATAACGTGGTCGCAAAATTCGGGAACACTCCCGAGGTTATGTGTTGATACTAAGATTAAGTGTCCTTCATCACGTAAATCACGGAGTAAATCGATAATAGCGTTTTCTGTCTTAACATCTACTCCGGTAAAAGGTTCATCTAGTAGCAGAACCTTTCCTTCCTGAGCTAATGCTCGTGCCAGAAATGCCCGTTTTTTCTGCCCGCCGGAAAGCTCACCAATTTGGCGGTCGCGTAGTTCAATCAGCCCGACACGCTCAAGTGAGTTGTTCACGATTTGATGGTCGATTTTACTGGGTCTGCGTAGGAACCCCATTTTTCCATAGCGTCCCATCATCACAACATCAGAAACTAAAACCGGAAAATTCCAGTCAACATCTTCGGTTTGTGGAACGTATGCGATGATATTTTGTTTTAATGCTGTTTTAATGGATTGGGCATTGAGAGTCACTTTTCCTTGAGAAGGTGTCACTAATCCCATAATGGTTTTAAACAATGTGGATTTTCCACTACCGTTCATACCGACTAAAGCACAAATTGTGCCGCCTTTAATATCAAAACAGGCATCGTAGATTGCAGTGTGCCCATTGTTGTAAGTAACAGTAGCGTTATTAACCAATAAATGTGGATGTTCAAATAGTGACGATGTGTTTCTCATTGATTAAATCCTTTTGCTATGGTGTCTACTGTTGTATTCAGTAGGTCAATATAAGTCGGCACTGGGCCTTTTGATGTAGAAAGAGAGTCAACGTAAAGCACTCCGCCGTAATGAGCACCGGTCTCTTTACTGACTTGTTTTGCTGGCTTATCTGAAACAGTACTTTCACTGAATATAACGGGAATATTATGTTTCATCATAGTATCAATGACACGGCGAACCTGCTGTGGCGTGCCCTGAGCTTCAGCATTAATCGGCCATAAATAGACTTCTTTGAAACCATAATCTTGAGTGAGATAGCTAAAAGCGCCTTCACTGGTTACTAACCAACGCTCATTTTCGGGAATGCGAGAAAGGCGCTTTCTGAGTGGTGCATCCAGTTTGGCTATCTTATCGGCATAGATTTTTGCATTGCGATTGTAAGTATCTGCATTCGCTGGATCATGTTCGACTAAGGCCTTGCGAATATTTTCAATATAAATTAACGCATTATTCGGAGACATCCAGGCATGTGGATTGGGATTTTGATTGTAAGGTCCTTCACGGATTGGAAGCGGTGTAATGCCTTCGGTAATGACGGCAACAGGAATATCCTGCATATTTTCGAAAAAGCGTTCAAACCAACGTTCAAGATTCAGACCATTCCAGAGGATGAGATCTGCCCGCTTTGCTTTGATAATATCTTTTGGGGTGGGTTGATAATCGTGAATTTCTGCTCCGGGTTTTGTGATTGATTCTACAATCGCTGCATCTCCTGCGACATTTTGGGCCATATCTTGGATAATGGTAAATGTAGTAACGACCCTGAATTTTTTATCAGCATGTGCCTGTTGGCTGAATAGAAGGATTGAGAAGAGAGCAACGATTATACTGAGTATTGGGAGTACAGAGAGCGAATGTTTTTTGTTCATTAGTGTAATCCTTATTTTTTATGCCTGTAATTGTTGATAATGATTATCAGTATCATCTTTGTAAAGTCAAGGTGATGCTGCCATATGAATGATAATTTTGCAGACTTTCCTGAATTTTCTTCCTATTTTGGGAATTACTATGCGAACAAAAAAACAGCACATTGTCTAGTGTTTTGAAGTTTATTGAATATAACTACTTCAATTTATTTTGATGAGATAAATAAAAATATTTTTATTTTTTTTATAAAATTATATATGCTTTATGAGGTTAATTTTAGTTCAGGGGAATTTTCGTGAGATTAAATTTCATTCATGTTTATATTTTTCTGGCAATATTGTTAACGGGGTGTGCTAGTCAGGAATCCCATCAAGTAAAGAATCATAGTCCATCGCCTAAAGGAATATTCAGTGGTAATAATGTTGCTTTGGGTTCTGGTAAATTGACAAGTCGAACCAGAACAACGCCATTTGATGAGTTTATTGAGCAAGCCGCAAAGCGGTATGGTGTGGATGAAACTTTGATCAAGGCAATTATCCAGGTGGAATCCGGTTTCCGTCCAGAAGTTATCAGTAGATCTAATGCGGTTGGATTGATGCAGATTAAGGCCTCTACAGCAGGACGGGATGCCTATCGATTGAAAGGAAAATCGGGGCAACCGACGATGCGAGAGTTGAAAGATCCTGAAACTAACATTGATCTTGGCACTGCTTATATCAGTATTTTGAAAAAGCAGCATTTGGAAGGAATTATCCATCCTGAAACTTTATATTATGCGACGATAGTCGCTTATGTTAATGGTGCAGGGGCCTTATTGCGGACTTTTGATTCCAATCGTACTTTGGCGATTAATAAAATTAACCGAATGACGCCGAATGAATTTTATCAATATGTTCAGAACAATCATCCCGCACCGCAAGCACCTCGTTATTTATGGAAAGTGAAGAATGCTTATCGTGCCTTAGAGTAGTG
This sequence comes from Xenorhabdus siamensis, assembly GCF_037996745.1. Taxonomy (NCBI): domain Bacteria; kingdom Pseudomonadati; phylum Pseudomonadota; class Gammaproteobacteria; order Enterobacterales; family Morganellaceae; genus Xenorhabdus; species Xenorhabdus siamensis. Next base: position 107,827 of record NZ_JBBMXE010000006.1, on the reverse strand, counting down.
TGATTTTTGGCATGTTTTGAGTATTTATTGTATTGATGAGATTGACAGAAGATTAGATCATTATATGAGGCCATTCATTTCCGAGTGGAGAGTTGAAATAGGAAAAACCATATTACAGTTACCCCTAAGCTATCTGCTATGCAGGTGGTTTTTTACATAGGTATAGCTTCATGTAAGTAGAATGAAGGCTGTCAATAAAAATAACATGAAAGAGGAAAATCTGAATAGTATGTTCATACTATAGTTATCTGATTAAACTATGATGGTGAATGTATGTTTGATGATTTACTTGATTGGTCAATAAGAAACTACTCTGCGATAGCATCAATATTATCTGCTTTGACTGCATTTCTTGGTGGAATTTGGGTAATGCTTAAAAATTTTTATAGCAGTTTAAATTTCTTGAGAAATAGGAGGCTTACAAACAATATTGATTATCTTGAAAAATATGATGAATATCTGAGTCAGGAAGATAAAAAATATATCAAAGACATTATTACTTCTGAGATTATGTTTAAAGTAACCAGGATTAAATCAAAGGAACTCAGACACCTGGTCATAAAGCTCGCTGCTCTCGGTATTGAATCAGGTTATATATTCGATATTAGAAGATTGAAAAGATATGTGATAGTGAATGCAAATATCGCAAAGATAAAAATTGATGCTTCTTATGTGGTCGCTTATTGGGTTGAGAAGTTAATGTCTATTATTATTTTTGCATTAATGGTTTTCATCGTTTTTAAAATCCTATATATCGATAATCAAAATATCTCCAGTTTGGAATTTATAGCGATGATATGCCTCGTTATCATCTTAGAATTGTTAGGCATTTGCTTTTTAACATTGAGCATCTCTCCGAGACGTATAAAAAAAATAAATACGGAATTAGCTAAACATAACTTGGATAATTAATGTTCAAGGTTTGAAATTGAGAAATCATAACGAAATTTGCTGTTTTATTTGGCGAAAAGAATTGTGTTAATAGAATGACAATACTTATGTTGTTCTTTTTATTTGTTGCTAAATGATATGGGTGATAACATCCCCTCCTGAGTTAAGGCGGTGTACATGAGTTGTTTGTAATTTTGTGTACTTAACTATGTACATAACTTGCATGGTGCAGCAAGTGCCTGTAATTAACGTATTGAACTTTAAGGTAAAATATTTCATACAAGTGATCTTTCGTGTGGGTCACCACTGTAGATAAGGATTTTAAATGCCTGTAATTACTCTTCCTGACGGTAGTCAGCGTCAATTTGAGCATGCCGTCTCTGTGATGGATGTTGCTCGCGATATCGGAGCTGGTTTGGCAAAAGCGTGTATTGCTGGTCGTGTTAATGGCGAATTGGTGGATGCATGTGAGTTAATTGAAACTGATTCCACTCTTTCTATCATCACCAGTAAAGATGAAGAAGGTTTGGAAATCATCCGTCATTCATGTGCTCATTTGTTGGGGCATGCAATTAAGCAACTGTGGCCTAATACGAAAATGGCAATTGGCCCTGTGATTGACAACGGTTTCTATTACGATATCGATTTGGATCGCTCTTTAACGCAGGAAGATATTGAGCTGCTTGAAAAACGCATGTTGGAACTTGCCAAGAAAGACTATGATGTTATCAAGAAAAGAGTCACTTGGCAGGAAGCTCGTGATACTTTTGCGGCTCGTAGTGAAGAGTATAAGATCCAGATTTTGGATGAGAACATCAGCCATGATGATCACCCAGGCCTGTATCATCATGAAGAATACGTGGATATGTGCCGCGGCCCTCACGTACCTAACATGCGTTTCTGTCATCATTTCAAATTGCAGAAAGTTGCAGGTGCATATTGGCGCGGCAATAGCGATAACAAAATGTTGCAACGTATTTATGGTACAGCCTGGGCAGATAAAAAACAGCTTAGCGCTTATTTGTTGCGTCTGGAAGAAGCTGCAAAACGTGACCATCGTAAAATTGGTAAGCAGCTTGACTTATACCATATGCAGGAAGAAGCGCCGGGTATGGCATTCTGGCACAATGATGGTTGGACTATTTTCCGTGAGTTGGAAACTTTTGTTCGTGTCAAATTGAAAGAGTACCAATATCAGGAAGTCAAAGGCCCATTTATGATGGACCGCATCCTGTGGGAAAAAACTGGGCATTGGGAAAACTATAAAGAGAACATGTTCACCACATCATCGGAAAACCGTGAATACTGCGTAAAACCGATGAACTGTCCTGGTCACGTCCAGATTTTCAACCAAGGGTTAAAATCCTACCGTGATCTGCCTTTGCGTATGGCTGAGTTCGGTAGTTGCCATCGTAATGAGCCTTCAGGTGCATTACATGGTTTGATGCGTGTTCGTGGGTTTACTCAGGATGATGCCCATATTTTCTGTACTGAAGAGCAGATCCTGCAAGAAGTCAGCAACTGCATCAAAATGATTTATGATGTATACGCTACATTCGGTTTTGAGAAGATTGTTGTTAAGCTATCGACTCGTCCGGAAAAACGCATCGGCACTGAAAAACACTGGGATGAAGCGGAAGCTGATCTCGCAGAAGCACTGAAAATGAATGGTATTGAATTTGAATACCAGCCTGGTGAAGGTGCGTTTTATGGTCCTAAAATCGAATTTACTTTGTATGATTGTTTGGATCGTGCGTGGCAATGTGGTACTGTGCAGCTTGATTTTTCACTGCCAGCGCGTTTGAGCGCGTCATATGTCGGTGAAAATAATGAACGTAAGGTTCCTGTAATGATCCACCGTGCTGTTCTTGGTTCCCTTGAACGGTTCATCGGTATTCTGACAGAAGAATATGCTGGGTTCTTCCCAACTTGGCTGGCGCCTCAACAGGTGGTTGTCATGAATATTACAGACGGTCAGTCAGATTATGTACAGGAATTGGTTAAAAAACTTCAAGATGCAGGCATTCGTGCAAAAGCAGACTTGAGAAACGAGAAGATTGGCTTTAAAATTCGCGAACACACTCTGCGTCGAGTGCCTTATATGCTTGTTTGTGGTGATAAAGAGGTCGAGTCAGGAAAAGTTTCCGTTCGTACCCGCCGAGGCAAGGATTTAGGTAGCATAGATGTCAGTGAGTTTACAGAGAAGCTGCTGGCAGAAATACGCAGTCGTAATCTTCGTCAATTGGAGGAATAAGGTATTAAAGGCGGAAAAAGAATTCAACCGGCGCGCCCAAATCGCATTAATGAAGAGATTCGCGCCTCTGAAGTTCGTTTAACTGGGTTAGATGGCGAACAGATTGGTATTGTCAGTCTGAGAGAAGCTCTTGAAAAAGCTGAGGAAGCTGGTGTTGATTTGGTGGAAATCAGCCCAAATGCCGAACCGCCGGTTTGTCGTATCATGGATTACGGCAAGTTCCTCTATGAGAAGAGTAAATCAATCAAAGAACAGAAAAAGAAACAAAAGGTTATTCAGGTCAAGGAAATTAAATTCCGTCCTGGTACAGATGAAGGCGACTATCAGGTCAAACTACGCAACCTGGTTCGTTTTCTGGAAGATGGCGATAAAGCCAAAATCACTCTGCGTTTCCGTGGACGTGAAATGGCGCATCAGCAGATTGGTATCGAAATGCTTAACCGCATTCGTGATGATCTGAGTGAACTGGCTGTAGTCGAATCCTTCCCATCGAAGATCGAAGGCCGCCAGATGATCATGGTGCTCGCTCCTAAGAAGAAATAGTCAGGCAGACAAGTAATAGGCTCTAACCATTTGGATAGAGTCTGTTCGCCTTACTAGTTCGTTGTAATTAACAATGCGAAGTGGATATTAAAATGCCAAAGATTAAAACAGTACGCGGCGCAGCTAAACGCTTTAAGAAAACTGCAAGCGGCGGTTTCAAGCGTAAGCACGCTAACCTTCGTCACATTCTGACTAAAAAATCAACTAAGCGTAAACGTCATTTACGTCCAAAAGGCATGGTCTCCAAAGGTGATCTGGGCCTGGTTGTTGCTTGTCTGCCATACGCATAAGCAATTTTTTAGATTAGAACTCAGAGACGATAGGAGAAGTATATGGCTCGCGTAAAACGTGGTGTTATTGCCCGTGCACGTCACAAGAAAATTTTGAAACAAGCGAAAGGTTACTACGGTGCTCGTTCGCGCGTTTATCGTGTTGCTTTCCAGGCTGTTATCAAAGCTGGTCAGTATGCTTACCGTGACCGCCGTCAGCGTAAACGTCAATTCCGTCAACTGTGGATTGCTCGTATCAACGCTGCTGCACGTCAGAACGGCATGTCTTACAGCCGTTTCATCAACGGCCTGAAAAAGGCTTCGATTGAAATTGACCGTAAGATTCTGGCTGATATCGCTGTATTCGACAAAGTAGCATTTGCTGCTTTGGTTGAAAAAGCGAAGGGCGCTCTGGCATAAGTCAGGTTAAAAGAGGGAGCAACGCTCCCTCTTTTACTTTTTCAAAAATATGCTTACTATGAGTCAAGTTTGCTAGTCAGGCGAAAATGGTCAGCTTAAAAAGGATATAGGAGAGAGAATAAAAATGATGAAATTAGCCTTTTTTCGTTTCTTTTTTTACTTTACTACCTGAAATCAGGGGCTTTGCGCGTAAGAAAAGAGACGAAAAACAGCGCTTGAGCCTCCAGTGTGGAGGCTTTTTTATTTCTATGACCTCATTAAGAGATATACAAATATTGATGAGGGCATAGTCGATAACAACTAAAAGGCCATCTGGCCGAAGGAAGAGGAAAACGATGTCACATCTTACTGAGCTGGTTGCAAAAGCAAAAGCAGCCGTAGAAGAAGCCCAGGATGTTGCCGCGTTGGATTTGGTGCGAGTTGAATACCTGGGAAAAAAAGGCCATTTAACTCTCCAGATGTCATCGCTGCGTGACTTGCCTGCCGAGGAACGTCCAGCAGCAGGGGCTGTTATTAATCAGGCAAAGCAAGAAGTCCAGGAAGCTTTGAATGCACGTAAGGCCAAATTAGAAGCGGATGTTTTGAATGCCCGTTTGGCAGCAGAGAAAATCGATGTTTCATTGCCTGGCCGTCGTATGGAAAATGGCGGATTACATCCTGTTACTCGCACGATTGAACGAATCGAAACTTTCTTTGGTGAGTTGGGCTTTTCTGTTGAATCAGGCCCGGAAATTGAAGATAGCTATTATAACTTTGATGCTCTGAATATTCCTTCGCATCATCCGGCTCGTGCTGATCATGATACTTTCTGGTTTGATGCAACGCGTTTGCTGCGCACACAAACCTCAGGGGTACAGATTCGTACAATGAAAGATCGTCAGCCGCCGATCCGCATTATTGCCCCTGGCCGTGTATACCGAAATGATTATGATCAGACACACTCGCCAATGTTTCATCAGATAGAAGGGTTGATTGTTGATAAAAATATCAGCTTCACCAATCTGAAAGGTACGCTACATGATTTTTTGAACAATTTCTTTGAAGAAAATATGCAAGTTCGTTTCCGTCCGTCTTATTTTCCATTTACTGAGCCATCCGCAGAAGTTGATGTGATGGGGAAAAACGGCAAGTGGTTGGAAGTATTAGGCTGTGGCATGGTACATCCGAACGTATTACGTAATGTAGGTATTGATCCTGAAGTTTATTCTGGATTTGCCTTTGGTATGGGAATGGAACGCTTGACTATGTTGCGTTACGGCGTTACCGATCTGCGTGCTTTCTTCGAAAATGATTTGCGCTTCCTTAAACAGTTTAAATAAGGCGGGAATATCTCATGAAATTCAGTGAACTCTGGTTACGCGAGTGGGCGAACCCTGCCATCAGCAGTGAAGAATTATCTGATCAGATCACCATGGCAGGCTTGGAAGTTGATGGTGTTGAAAAAATAGCAGGTCAATTCCACGGTGTTTTTGTTGGTGAAGTTGTTGAGTGTGCCCAGCATCCAAATGCGGATAAATTGCGCGTTACAAAAATCAATGTAGGTGACGATCGCTTGTTGAATATTGTCTGTGGTGCGCCGAATTGTCGTCAGGGGCTTCGTGTGGCTGTTGCTACTGTTGGTGCTGTACTACCGGGTGATTTCAGAATAAAAGCTGCCAAATTACGTGGTGAGCCATCGGAAGGTATGCTTTGTTCGTTTTCTGAACTGGGAATTGCCAGTGATCAGGACGGCATCATCGAACTGCCTGCGGATGCGCCAATTGGTACTGACTTACGTGATTACATGAAACTGGATGATAATGCGATTGAAATCAGCATTACACCTAATCGTGCTGATTGCTTGAGTATTCAGGGGGTTGCACGTGATGTTGCGGTTATCAATAAACTGTCAATGACTCAGCCAGAGCTCGAATCTGTTAAACCATCTACAGATGCAACATTCCCTATTCGTGTTGATGCACCAGAAGCTTGCCCACGTTATCTGGGACGAGTTATCAAGAACGTTAATGTTAAAGCAGTGACACCGTTATGGATGCGTGAAAAGCTGCGTCGTGGTGGCATTCGTTCTATTGATCCTGCTGTTGATGTGACTAATTATGTATTACTTGAATTGGGTCAACCATTGCACGCATTCGATTTAGAACGTCTAAGCGGTTCAATTGTCGTGCGTATGGCAGAGCAAGGTGAAAAATTAACTCTGCTAGATGGTAATCAAGCGGAACTTTCTGCTGATACTCTCGTCATTGCTGATGAAAAGCAGGCACTTGCAATCGCAGGAATTTTTGGCGGCGAATATTCTGGAGTTAATGCTGAAACCCAGAATATTCTGCTGGAATGTGCATTCTTTGCACCATTAGCAATTACAGGTCGTGCCCGTCGTTATGGTCTGCATACAGATGCTTCTCATCGTTTTGAACGCGGTGTTGATCCACAGCTTCAATACAAAGCGATGGAATATGCGACTCAGTTATTGATTACTATTTGTGGGGGAGAAGCTGGCGAAATCATTGATGTTACCAGTGAGTCTCATCTACCGAAACCAGCAACCATCACTCTGACTCGCGGCAAATTGAATCGTTTGGTTGGCCATCATATTGCTGATGAACAAGTCACAGATATTCTGACACGTTTAGGTTGTCAGGTAACAGAGCATAATGATAGTTGGGAAACTGTTGCACCAAGCTGGCGTTTCGATATGCAGATTGAAGAAGATCTGATTGAAGAAGTTGCTCGTATTTATGGTTATAACAATATCCCTGATGTACCTGTACGTGCTGATTTGGTAATGATTTCACATCGTGAAGCGGACTTATCCCTGAAACGTGTAAAGACCATGCTGGTGGACAAAGGTTATCAGGAAGCTATTACCTATAGTTTTGTTGATCCTAAGATCCAGCAATATTTGCATCCACAGCAAGAAGCATTAATCCTGCCAAATCCAATTTCGGCTGATATGTCTGCAATGCGTCTGTCTTTGTTGACAGGATTATTGACTACTGTTGCGTATAATCAGAACCGTCAACAGAATAGAGTTCGATTATTTGAAACAGGTCTACGTTTTGTGCCTGATGAAAGCGCAGAATATGGAATCCGGCAGGAATTGATGCTTGGCGGTGTAATCACCGGAAATCGTTTCGATGAACACTGGTCGATTGAAAAACAAGCAGTTGACTTCTTTGATCTGAAAGGTGATTTAGAATCCGTTTTAGAATTGACGGGTAAACTATCCGAGATTTCCTTTAAAGCAGAAGAACATCCTGCTTTGCATCCTGGACAAAGTGCCGGGATTTATCTGGGAAATAATTACATTGGTTATATTGGGGTTGTTCATCCAGAGCTGGAACGTAAACTTGACTTAAATGGCCGCACCGTGGTATTCGAATTGTTGTGGGCCAATCTTGCGGACCGCATAATTCCTGAAATGAAGGAAGTTTCTCGCTTCCCATCCAATCGCCGTGATATCGCGATAGTTGTGCCTGAAAATGTAGCCGCAGAAGATATTCTGGCTGAATGTAAGAAAGTTGGCATAAATCATATAGTTGGCATAAACTTATTTGACGTGTATTGTGGTAAAGGTGTTGCGGAAGGCTGTAAAAGCCTTGCTATTAGCTTAATCTTGCAGGATACCTCGCGTACACTGGAAGAAGAAGAGATTGCTGCGACCGTTAACAAATGCGTTGCTGCATTAGAACAGCGATTCCAAGCATCCTTGAGGGACTGAACTTATGGCGCTTACTAAAGCTGAAATGTCAGAAAATCTGTTTGAAAAACTGGGTATTAGCAAACGTGACGCTAAAGATCTAGTGGAAATGTTCTTTGAAGAAGTGCGTCGTTCTTTGGAGAATGGGGAGCAGGTTAAGTTATCTGGATTTGGCAACTTTGATTTGAGAGATAAAAATCAACGTCCAGGTCGTAACCCGAAGACTGGCGAGGATATTCCAATTACTGCTCGCCGAGTCGTCACTTTTCGCCCAGGACAGAAGTTGAAAAGTCGGGTAGAAAAAGCCTTACCAAAAGAATAATGCATAAAAAGACCGCCTTTAAGCGGTCTTTTTTCTTATTTTCCATTCTGAATAATTTTACTCTTCATGTTACCTACATACTCTTTATCGACACTTTCTGTCTCTGAATTGATCACACGCCAGAGGAAACGTGATTATCGGATGATGGCCCTTTTATTCATTTTATCAATTGTGCTGTTTATTTTATCCCTGTGCGCGGGGGAAATATGGTTCTGGCCCAATCAATGGCTGTCTGATCCTGCACGACTTTTTATTTGGCAATTAAGATTGCCCAGAGCACTGGCAGTGTTTGTCGTTGGTGCAAGTTTGGCAGCGTCTGGTGCAGTTATGCAGGCGTTATTTGAAAATCCATTAGCTGAACCTGGACTATTGGGAATTAGTAATGGTGCGGGAGCAGTGGTTGTTTTTTTGATCCTTGTTTTTCATGGTATTGCTCCATTGTGGATATTAAGCACTGGTGCAGTTTTAGGAGCACTGCTTATGACCACGATTTTATTGGCTTTCTCTAAAAGGCACCGGGTGACTAATGCACGCTTATTATTAATTGGCGTAGCTTTCGGTGTTGTATTCGGGGCCATGATGACATGGATGGTTTATTTCAGTACCAGTCTGGACTTGCGCCAATTGATGTACTGGATGATGGGGAGTTTTAGCGGTATTGATTGGCGGCAAATATGGCTGGTGATCGCACTGATCCCTATTATTTTCTGGTTAAGCGGAACCGGGAAGATACTTAATTATCTCTCCCTTGGGGAATTGCAGGCACAACAATTGGGAATATCTCATAATAAATGGCGTAATTTATTTGTATCGGCTGTGGGATTATTGGTTGGTTTAAGTGTTGCTCTTGCCGGAGCGATCAGTTTTATCGGTTTGGTGCTTCCCCATATTTTGAGGCTGATTGGCCTTACGGATCATAAAACGTTACTACCAACCTGTACATTGGCGGGAGGGAGTTGCTTGCTGTTGGCAGATTTAATTTCTCGTTTGTCTTTATCCCATGCCGAAGTACCGATCGGTGTTGTTACAGTAACGTTAGGAGCTCCCGTTTTTATCTGGTTGTTATTAAGAACACCTCGGGCATAGCTGCATGCTAGTCATAAATACACCTAGTCATACACATTGAGCATTAATAAGTGACCTAATAGTTTACGGAAAGGCACGAAGAGGATAACAAAGAAATAAAAGAGTAGGGAAGATAGCATGACTCATCAACCATTTTTAGTATTGGATAATATCACGGTTAATAACAGGCTGGCTTCACTGTCTGCATCAGTAAAAGCTGGCGAAAAAGTTCACTTAGTTGGGTTGAACGGTTCAGGAAAAAGCACTTTGCTTGCAGCAATTGCCGGAGTTTTGCCTTACGGTGGCAATATTTATATCAATGGCAAAGAATTGCGTGATTATCGACAAAGTGAATTAGCGCAATGCCGGGCATGGTTCTCTCAATCTGCTTCAGCCCCGGTTATGCCTGTTTTTCAATACTTAGATATGTACCGCCCTGAGTTAGCACGATTGTCTGAAGGAGAAGAGGTGTTATATGAACTTTGTCGTCAACTGAAATTGACCTCACTACTGTCTTCAACAATTGGGCAATTATCGGGAGGAGAATGGCAACGAGTCAGATTAGCAGGTGCTTTTTTGCAGGTATGGCCTGAATTGAATCCGGCTGGAAAATTATTACTCCTTGATGAACCAACTAATAACCTTGATATCACCCAACAAGCTATTTTAGATAAGTTAATTAACCAATTTTGTATATTAGGTGGTTCTGTTTTATTGAGTAGTCACGATATTAATCATACTTACGAACAAGCTAGTAATGTATGGTTACTTTTACACGGTAAATTATTTATGTCGGGTATCCCACAGGATATTATGAATGAAATAAATTTATCTAAAATCTTTGAAATAAACATTAGACATATCCAAAATAATAACTATAAATTATGGAGGGTCAATCATGATTAATTTTCATAAATACAATCACTTTAATTGATTATTTTTCTTTAATCTGTTGATTGCCATGACTTTATTTGATTGTTATTATTTTTTAAATAAATATTTTCTACCATAAAATAAATCAGGCTACACAAGACAATTATGGATAATTTTTTACCATTCTCTCGTCCATCAATTGGAAATGAAGAGATAGAAGCAGTAGAAAAAGTTTTACGTTCAGGTTGGATTACAACAGGGCCACAAAACCAACAGTTAGAACAGGATTTTATTCGTATGTTTGGTTGCAGGCATGCGATAGCTTTGAATTCTGCTACGGCGGGAATGCATTTAGTCTTGCTGTCGTTAGGTATTGGATCTGGCGATGAAGTAATAACGCCTTCCCAAACCTGGGTTTCTACTATCAATATGATTTGCCTGTTAGGTGCAGAGCCAGTTATGGTCGATGTGGATCGTGATACTCTGATGGTTAATGCCAAAACGATTAAACAGGCTATTACGCCGAAAACTAAAGCAATTATCCCTGTCCACTACGCAGGTGCGCCCTGTGATCTTGATGCCCTGCGTGCGGTTGCAAAAGAAGCTAATATTCCCTTGATTGAAGATGCCGCTCATGCAGTGGGAACCCGCTATAAGAATGAATGGGTTGGGGAACGAGGAACAGCTATTTTTTCTTTCCACGCCATCAAAAATATGACATGTGCGGAAGGCGGCATACTGGTTACAGATAATGATGAACTTGCTCAGCGAGTTCGTTGTTTGAAATTTCATGGATTGGCCGTTGATGCCTTTGATCGGCAAGTCCAGGGCAGGAAACCTCAGGCAGAAGTTATTGAACCGGGCTTCAAATATAACTTATCAGATATTCATGCGGCAGTGGCGGTTGTCCAGTTAAGTAAATTGGCATCCATGAATGCCCGCCGCCGGGAGCTGGTAGCACGATATTCTTCTGCTCTTAAAAATACCCCTTTACAGATGTTGAGTGTGCCTGAGTATGAACATCGGCACTCTCATCATTTATTCATGGTACGTGTTGATCAAAGTACTTGCGGTATTAACCGCGATACTTTCATGGCTCGCTTAAAAGAACGCAATATTGGCACAGGATTACATTTTAGAGCGGCGCATACACAAAAATATTATCGGGAACGTTATCCGGCACTGTCTCTGCCCGAATCTGAGTGGAATTCGGCAACACTTTGTTCGTTACCCCTTTTTCCAGATATGAGCAATGGTGATGTAGATCGTGTCGTGAACGCAGTGTTGGAAATTCTTGCGGAGTGTAGATAGTGGTGTTTGAAAAAATAAAAAAAGTGTCAGTTGTTATCCCGGTTTATAACGAAGAAGAAAGTTTGCCCCAATTATTGGAAAGGACGATATCTGCATGTCAACAACTTGAGCAGAAATATGAATTAATTTTAGTAGATGATGGTAGCCGCGACAGTTCCGCCGATATTTTAACTCAAGCGGCTAAAGATCCTAAAAATTGTGTCATTGCAATTTTGCTGAATCGTAATTATGGGCAGCATTCTGCAATTATGGCGGGATTTCATCAGGCCGATGGTGATCTTATTATCACCCTTGATGCAGATTTACAAAATCCACCAGAAGAGATCCCCCGTTTAGTGAAAACAGCCGAAGAGGGATATGATGTTGTCGGTACACGTCGTGCCAATCGTCAGGATTCTTGGTTCCGTAAAACCGCCTCTAAGCTCATTAATGCAATGATCACGAAAGCAACGGGGCGTTCAATGGGGGATTATGGTTGTATGTTACGGGCATATCGCCGCCATATTGTGCGAGCGATGTTACAGTGTCATGAACGCAGCACATTCATTCCCATTCTGGCTAACACATTCGCTCGCAAAACAATCGAAATTGATGTAGCTCATGCAGAGCGTGAGTTCGGTGATTCTAAGTACAGCTTTATGAAGCTGATAAACCTGATGTACGACCTGCTAACTTGTCTGACAACAGCACCATTACGGTTATTGAGCGTTGTGGGAAGCATTATTGCTGTGACGGGTTTCCTGTTGGCCGTATTGCTGATTGCTTTGCGCTTTATCTTTGGTTCTATCTGGGCTGCTGAGGGAGTGTTTACTTTATTTGCCATCCTCTTCATGTTTATTGGTGCGCAGTTTGTTGCGATGGGGTTACTCGGAGAATATATCGGCCGGATATATAACGATGTTCGTGCACGTCCACGCTATTTTATTCAAAAAGTGGTTGGAGCTAAAAATCCAACAGTAATTAAGGAAGAAAAAAAATGAAAGCCGTTATTTTTGCCTATCATGATATTGGTTGTGTCGGGCTTAATGCATTAGTGAAAGCGGGTTTTGATATCCAGGCTGTTTTTACGCATGTCGATGATCCGAATGAAAATAATTTTTTCTCTTCTGTGGCACATATTGGTGCGGATATGGGCTTACCTGTATTTGCTCCGGAGAATGTGAATCATCCACTCTGGATTGAACGTATTAGTGAAATGCAGCCGGATGTTATTTTCTCATTTTATTATCGCGATCTGCTCAGTCAGGATATTTTATCACTGGCAACAAAAGGAGCATTTAACTTACATGGTTCTTTATTGCCGAAATATCGTGGTCGTGCTCCTGTTAATTGGGCGATATTAAATGGTGAGACAGAAACAGGTGTAACACTGCATAAAATGGTAGCTAAGGCAGATGCCGGAAATATTGTTGCTCAACAGGCGGTACAGATTGAGAAAACAGACACGTCATTGGATATTCATGGCAAAATTCGTGAAGCTGCAGTTGAACTATTGAATAATATTCTGCCTCAGATAAAGGCGAATAATTACCCCTCTATTCCGCAGGATGAAAATCGGGCAACCTATTTTGGTCGCAGGACAGCAGAGGATGGGGAAATTTTTTGGCATAAATCTGCCGAAGAGATTAATAACCTCGTCCGGGCGGTAACAGAACCCTATCCAGGTGCGTTTACTTTCCTTGGTGAGCGTAAAATTACTATTTGGCGTTCACTCCCGATTAATAAAGCCCATGATAAACAGCCAGGAACTGTGCTTTCTACGGCTCCACTGATTATTGCGTGCGGAGAAGGGGCATTAGAGATTGTCAGTGGTCAGAGTGAGTCCGGTATTTATGTGCAGGGTAGCCGACTTGCTTTGGAAATGGGGATTGTGACAGGTATTCGGATTGGGCCAAAAGACACAACACAAATCAGCCGCCGTAAACGTGTTTTGATTCTGGGGGTTAACGGATTTATCGGTAATCATCTGACAGAACGTCTGTTGAACGATGGTAATTATGATATCTATGGAATGGATATTGGATCTTCTGCCATTGAGCGTTTTATTGGTAATCCAAATTTTCATTTTATTGAAGGGGATGTCAGCATTCACACAGAATGGATTGAATACCACATTAAAAAATGTGATGTTGTGCTGCCATTAGTGGCGATAGCTACACCTATCGAATATACCCGTAATCCATTGCGTGTTTTTGAGTTAGATTTTGAAGAAAACCTGAAAATTGTTCGCTATTGTGTGAAATACAATAAACGGATTATTTTCCCGTCCACTTCTGAAGTTTATGGCATGTGTGACGACAAGGAATTCGATGAGGATACTTCTCGTTTAATCGTAGGGCCAATCAACAAACAGCGTTGGATCTATTCAGTTTCTAAGCAATTGCTTGATCGTGTTATTTGGGCATACGGCGAAAAAGAGGGGTTGAAATTTACTTTGTTCCGGCCATTTAACTGGATGGGGCCAAGGTTAGACAATTTGAACTCAGCCCGTATTGGTAGCTCAAGAGCCATTACTCAATTAATCTTAAATCTGGTGGAAGGTTCCCCCATTAAGTTGGTTGACGGGGGAGAGCAAAAGCGCTGTTTCACTGATATTCATGATGGAATTGAAGCGTTATTCAGAATTATCGAGAACAAAAATGGTTTGTGTGATGGACAGATTATCAATATTGGTAATCCGACGAATGAGGCCAGTATTCGTCAATTAGCCGAAATATTGCTGAATAGATTTGAAGAACATGAATTACGTGGATATTTCCCTCCGTTTGCCGGATTCAAGAAAATCGAAAGCAGTAGTTATTATGGTCAAGGGTATCAGGATGTTGAACACCGTAAGCCCAGCATTAAAAACGCGGAACATCTGTTGGGATGGAAACCCACGATCAATATGGAACAAACCATTGATGAAACATTGGATTTCTTCTTGCGTGATGCGGTGAAAGAGCTAAGAAGGAAGAAAGAATATTCAGGGAATATATGATGCAAAAAGTTGGCTTGAGAATTGATGTAGATACTTACCAGGGCACCAGGGAAGGTGTGCCACAATTACTTAAGATTTTACGGCATCATCATATTCAGGCTAGTTTCTTTTTTAGCGTTGGTCCAGACAATATGGGACGCCATTTGTGGCGCCTGCTAAGGCCTAAATTTCTGTGGAAGATGTTGAGATCAAATGCAGTATCTCTTTATGGTCTGAATATTCTATTCGCCGGCACAGCCTGGCCGGGAAAGAAAATTGCAAAAGATTTAGGCTATTTGATGAAAAAAACCCTGGATGCTGGTCACGAAGTTGGTCTGCATGCGTGGGATCATCAGGGTTGGCAGGCAAAAGTAGGGCATTGGTCAGAATCAGAACTGGCAGAACAGATACAACTTGGCATTGATGCCCTGGAAAAGGCGACAGGACACTCCGTGACATGCTCTGCCGTTGCTGGCTGGCGGGTAGATGAACGTGTACTGGCAGTCAAACAGCAATTTGGTTTTGACTACAACAGTGATTGTCGGGGAACACATCCATTCAGACCATTATTGCCGGATGGTAGCCTAGGTACTGTTCAAATTCCTGTGACATTGCCGACCTATGATGAAGTTGTCGGAACGCAGGTCAGTGATGCGGATTTTAACCACTTTATTCTTGATGCAATCAAAAGTGCTCAAGGTGTTCCTGTTTATACCATTCATACAGAAGTTGAAGGAATGTCCAAAGCGCCGCAGTTTAAAGCACTGCTGGATATGCTCTATCAACAAGATATTCAGTTTTGCAAGTTATGTGATTTATTACCAGAAAATAGAGATACACTGCCTGTTGGGAGAATTATCCGTTCAGATTTTTCTGGTCGTGAAGGCTGGTTAGGTTGCCAACAAGAGGTATAAAACAAATATGTCAGATACTTGGATGAATAGAGCCGGGGGCGTTCTGATGGCTCTTTTTTTTATCTTTACTTACCTGATCCCTCTGAATAGCCGTCTTTTGTGGCAACCAGACGAAACACGATATGCTGAAATCAGCCGGGAAATGTTACAACGTGGAGATTGGATAGTTCCTTATTTTTTGGATATCCGTTATTTTGAAAAACCAGTGGCTGGATATTGGATAAATAACATTAGCCAGTGGATCTTTGGGGATAATAATTTTGCGGTGCGTTTTGGTGCTGTATTCAGCATTATGATTAGTGCGATTCTTCTTTATCGGTTAGCTATGATGATGTGGCAATCTCGCCAGACTGCATTTATTGCCAGCCTGATTTATATCTCCATGTTTATCGTTTTTTCTGTCGGCACTTATAGTGTTCTTGATCCAATGTTTTCACTGTGGATCACGGCAGGAATAGTAAGCTGTTATTGGGCACTAAAGGCCAGTAGTTGCCGTGAGCGGCTTTGGGCTTGGTCTGTATTGGGTATAACCTGTGGCATGGCATTTTTGACAAAAGGTTTTCTGGCATTGGCTCTGCCGGTAATAGCCATGATACCGATCACGATATACCAGAAACGTTTTCTGGAAATGGTTCGTTTTGGCCCACTTGCAATTATTTGTGCTGTTTTGGTTAGTCTGCCGTGGGTGCTCGCAATTGCTTTGCGAGAGCCTGATTATTGGCGTTATTTTTTCTGGGTAGAGCATATACAGCGTTTTGCTTCTGATCATGCGCAGCATTCCGCCCCATTCTGGTATTACCTGCCGATATTGATCTTAGGTGTTATTCCGTGGCTGGGATTATTACCCGGCGCTTTGCTCAAAAGCTGGCAAAAGAAAAAAGATCATCCTGAGATGTTCTTCCTGTTTTGCTGGTTTTTTGTCCCATTGCTATTTTTTAGCATTTCTAAAGGGAAACTGCCAACTTACATTCTGCCATTTATCGGGCCCTTAGCATTAATGATGGCAAAGTATGCGGTTGATAACATGAAGAATGGCAATATGAAGGCATTAAAGTTCAATGGATTGATAAATGTTTTCATTGGATTGATAGCAATACTGACGCTTGTATTTCTGGAAATTTTTTCTAATCGTCCTCTTTATCAATCCAATGAATGGCTTAAATGGATGATAGGAATTTTCACTTTTGGGTTTTGGGGAATAGTAGGTTATTTCTGTTTTATACGTAATGGTAAACATTGGCAGTGGGCTGCCGCTTGTTCAATTGTGCTGAGTTTATCAATAGGTAGTGCATTACCAGATAAGACAATTAATTCTAAGCTGCCGCAGAATTTTATCAGACAAAATGAAAAAGAGTTGGCTGAAAGTAAGTATATTTTATCTGAATCAGTTGGTTTAGGCGCCGCAGTTGCGTGGGAACTGAAACGCAGTGATATTTACTTATTTCAAAACAAGGGTGAATTGGAATACGGATTGGATTATCCAGATAGCCACAATCGGTATATAACACAAGAACAATTTCCCTCATGGTTAGCCAGTGCGCGGAAAGAGGGACAGGTTGCAGTAGTTTTCTTACTACCCACAAAAGGGGGGCTTCCTGAGTTGCCTGAACCTGATTTAATACAGCGTAACTATCGTTTTGTCCTTGTGATTTATAAGAAGCAGCCATGATATGAACAGTAGTATAGGGTTATTGATACTGGTTAGTGTATTAACTTGTGCAGGACAAATTTGTCAGAAACAAGCTGTTACCCGCTGGGGGGGGAAAAATGATCCCTATAAACTGGCAATTGTAGCGGCATGGTTGGTTGGTGCTATTCTTCTGTTGGGCATAGGGATGATATTCTGGCTACGTTTGCTGCAATTTCTGCCACTGAGTATTGCTTATCCTATGCTGAGTATCAATTTTGTACTGGTAACGCTGATCGGACAATTTCTGTATCATGAAAAAGCGGGAATGAAACACTGGATAGGTGTGTTTTTGATTATGTTGGGAATTTTATTGATGAGCTTAAATCAATGAAAGGGTATTTTTGGGGAGTGGTCAGTGTCCTGTTGATTACTGTTGCTCAGCTATTATTGAAATGGGGAATGGCACAATTACCTGAACTTTCTTTATCTAGACATTGGTTGGATATCGGTTGGCTTTGGTTGCATCATGGACCTTTATTAACGGTGATGGTGGGACTAGTGAGTTACACATTATCCATGTTCAGTTGGATTTTTGTTTTGAAATATCTGCCGTTGAATAAAGCCTATCCGCTTATCAGTCTGAGTTATATTTTTGTTTATCTATTAGCGGTATTATTACCCTGGTTTAATGAAGATATTTCATTACTGAAAACAATAGGGATCTTGTTAATTTCATTGGGAGTTTGGTTTATTAGCAGACCAGAAGGCAGAGAGGCTGATTGATGATTATAAGAATAAGACATTTATGTTTATTACTGAGCTTATTTCTGATTGGGTGTTCCAATCCTATTTCTAAGTCAAATTTACCTCCATTACGAGCAGCACTTTCTGATCCGATTATTGTTATTGCACAGTTAAAAGAGCAGCTTACACAATGGCAAGGAACACCTTATCGTTATGGTGGCATGGATCGGCGAGGGATTGATTGTTCTGGCTTTGTTTACCGTACCTTTCATGATCGTTTTAATATCTTGCTTCCACGGACAACGAGTGAACAGACCCAATTGGGTACACGAATTAATAAAAAAGATTTAATGCCAGGTGATCTGGTATTTTTCAAAACTGGTAGTGGTGATAACGGGTTACACGTTGGTATTTATGATATCAATAATAAATTTATTCACGCATCGACTAGCAAAGGTGTAATACGTTCCTCTCTTGATAATATCTATTGGCGTCGTGTTTTTTGGCAGGCCCGCAGAATATGATCTCAGTCTGAGTCACTAATTAAATCAGCACATTATGATATCTTAAGACACTGTTTTTGCTTTGTTCGGAGATAAATAATGTCCAGATTACGCTTACTGCTGTCTGATTCCCACGATCCTTGGTTTAATCTCGCTGTTGAAGAGTGTATTTTCCGTCAAATGTCGCCAGAGCAACGTGTTTTGTTCTTATGGCGTAATGCAAATACTGTTGTCATAGGACGAGCTCAAAATCCGTGGAAAGAGTGTAATACACGGCGTATGGAACAAGATGGTATAAAACTAGCACGACGTAGTAGTGGCGGCGGGGCTGTTTTTCATGATCTGGGGAATACTTGTTTTACCTTTATGGCAGGTAAACCAGAATATAACAAAACAGTTTCTACTCAAATCATTCTGGATGGATTAAAAAAATCTGGTATTCATGCAATGATTTCTGGCCGTAATGATTTGGTTTTGCCTTTACCGGATGGGGAACGCAAAATTTCTGGGTCGGCGTATCGGGAAACCAAGGACAGAGGTTTTCATCACGGCACATTGCTGATTAATACAGATTTGAACCGCCTTGTGGATTATCTCAACCCTGATCCTAAAAAGTTACAGGCAAAAGGCATTACTTCTGTTCGTTCCAGAGTGACAAACTTGTCAGAATTATTGCCGGATATCACACATGAAAAAGTGTGTGAAGGGATCACTGAGGCATTTTTTGAGTATTTTAGTGAAGTTGTGCAACCAGAACTTATTTCTCCACACGCTTTACCGGATTTACCGGGCTTTATTGATATTTTTAGCAAGCAAAGTAGCTGGGAATGGAATTTTGGCCAGGCACCTGCATTTAGCCATACACTGGATACCCGATTTTGTTGGGGTGGTATTGAATTACATGTTGATATTGAAAGTGGAATTATCAATCGTTGCCAGATTTTCACTGATAGCTTAGAACCTGCCCCATTCGAATTATTGGCAGAGGAATTGATTGGTGTACTGTATCAGCCGGATGCCGTTGGGCAAGTGATCCAGCGCATCAGAGAGCAAAATCCTTTGTTGAATATGGAATTACAACAATTTGCTCATTGGTTGATGAATGAGCTGAAATGAAAAATAATTTAGATGATTTAACAACAAAAAATGGTCAACGACAGGGAAGTTGACCAGAAAGGATGAGCTTACTATAAACACATTTTGTAAATCGGGATTGGACGATTAGTTAACTTTTGTCATTATTCAGACACCTATTTTTCCAATGGCTTATTTTTCACAATGACTTACTTTTCACAATATAAAAATGCTTTCAGCTCAGGTAATTGCCCATTCTCTCTGAACTTAGCCGGTGTTGTATTGAAGTGTTTTTTAAATATCCGGGTAAATGTCGCTTGAGAACTAAAACCATATTGCAGGGCAATATCCAGGATAGGTAAATCATCTTCACGTAAGGATTTAGCGGCTTCATGGAGCCGACGCCGACGCACATATTGACCAAGTGTACAACCTTTCAGCTCTTTAAAGATTCGCTGTAAGTGCCATTTCGAATAACCGCTTTTATGTGCAATGGCATCTATTTTGATGCTTTCAGTCAGTTGAAGTTGGTTTTCTAACCATTTAACAATATCGTTAATAATACTTTCTAACATATTTACCTCCCACTAGAGTGGGGCTTGTGCTAAAAGAAACCGATATATAAATAATGATTAATCTTATCGAAAGGCTCATTTTAAGAGTTTATTTTATACCGTATACGCAAAATGTGCGGTTTTGAATTAATGAATAATATCTATCTCTATGGATTTCAAGATACATCGCGATGGCAATGGAGCGACAAATTATTTATATCTTTATATGTGTGGGGTTATTAGTTGAGCAACTAATTATTTCTGTTTCTATCCTTTAATATATACTCACATTAAAGATTTGTAATTCTAATTGTAACAATACTAATTCTGGCATAGCATCTTTTATAACTTATAGAGATTATATTTTTCAATACGTTATGGATTCGAGGGGTGGTAACGGAATGAACTTCTGAGAGCATAGATAATTATGTATTTATAAAAGCAAAGTTCAGAGGTTGCTTTCGCTTCTAGGTTAACCAATCTGCATTTGAGAGATGAAGGATATATTAAAATTAATTATTGGTATGAGTTATGTGTGTAAATACAGGTCTCCCTAATATAGATGAGTTTTTTTCTTTTGATCAAAAGAATCTTCGACATCAAGATGATAAACTAGGGAAGGGTTATGTTTTGGAATTAGCTTTTGCCTATTACCACATTTGATATATAAACGAAGAACAGATATAGATATATTATTTTCAGAGGAGTCATTCAACTTGGGGTCATGACATTAATTTATTAAATCGAGTGTATAGTATGCCTATTTGGAGAACATGCCGATGGCAAAAATTAATGTCATGACCGTCAGATGGATAAAATCCAGAAACCATAATATCATAAGGTTTGTTTTTAAATCCAAAGACAGGGTTGTGTGGGATATACCTAATGGATTTCAAATTGCGTCGCATCAATGCGGCTATGTGCTACTGACTGATTTTAAGGATGGGTTCGTTGCCGTCATCATCAGTGCAGGCTATGCCACCCTCATCGAACTCAAAACGTCAATGGATTTGGAATAGGCGTTTGACCTGTGGGAGATTGCCATCACTAATCGTGTTAGCAGTTGCAAGCTCAGTACTTATCCTTTCCGACTGTAAAGTGGATGTTGAAACGAAAGTGAATACGGATGACCTCACAGCGGTTGAACATAAACTGGTTAAGGGAGATATTGATTTCGAATTTATCCGTGACTTAGTGGCCCGTTGTATTGCCACAATAATAGCCGCCCGGCGATAGACCTGGTTATGCTGATTAAAATGATGCTGCTGGGCTATATGTTGCTGATTTGGCTAATTTTATACGAGGGTATTTGCGGATTTGCGTTATACCATTAAGAAATTCTGACGTATACCAGAAATGCCCATAAATCGTCACAATTACTTGAAATTGAAAATAAATTTAACAAAAAAGAGGTTCAGGAGCTGTTCAGTGCTGAACATCAGGCATTGGGTCTTGATAAACCCGCTTTTCATTGATGGTAAGATTGGGGTAACTGTTTCTATTCATAAAGACATTGAATACCTGCGGTTGCTAGGCAATATAATTGTACACGTTCTTCTTTACTCGCATCATTACCTCTGCGGTGACGCAATACAACACTATCAATATCTGCGCCTTCCCAGTAAGTAGAAAGGTAAACTTTCCCTTTTCTTATATAAGACATAGTAATTTCTCCTATACTGTTTATATTTTATGAAATTGTCTCTGGTTTTTAATCTTAAAATTAATTTTCTTAGTATTTGCTTATATTATTAATTGTTACAGTTGGCTTGATTAATGATTTAACCGATAGAAATGTGATTTTTGTTTATAATTAGTATAGTACAGAATTATAAAAAAAATTTTTTTTTGGGGATACAATGAATGATTATTATTATTTATATATTATATGATTTTTTTGATGAAGTATAAATATATATAAAGTTATGATATCATCTGTTTAAGTGTTTTTTGCTTCTAATAACGGTGATATTATTGAACTGTCTTTTTGTTATAATAAGATAGATTTCTTTCATTTTTCAATGATCACAAGCGATACGCTTATAAGAGTCAGATTGGTTCTCTCGATACGCTGGGTAAATTTCTTCCCTCTGAGGTGCCTCCCCTCAGGAAGACAGTCATAGACGGCATAATCATCGGTACAGTAATATTGGATTTCAAAAGGTGCCAGTAGCGCTAACAGATTTTCCAGCGTTTTCCTGCTGCGATCACCAAATACATGCGCAACTACCGTTTTTCGGTTTGGTTCCCAGGCATACCAGAGCCAACGCTGATTTTTCTTATTACCAACAAACGACCATTGTTCATCGATTTCCCAGATAATTTCGATGTGGTTTCCCATCAATGGGAGTGTGGTTACCTGTCTGGGTTCGAGTTTTTTAATGTGCGGAGCACCGTGTTGATACCGACCTTCAGAGTCCGAGCGGTGTCTCTGATACCGCTGTTATTTACCGCCATATTAACGATCTGCGCTTTTACTCCGGGTTTGCAAGCCTGATAGGTGTAATTTAATTGAAAGGTTTTACGGCAGGCATAACAGTGATAACGCTGATGCCCACGACTACCTTTTCCATGTCCTCTCACATCTTCTGTTTTGTGACAATAACGACAAATCACATCAACTTTAGTCATATCTCACCCACCATAAAAAATGGGGATCTTACCACAACATCTAATTATTGGGAGCATGACCCATTTTGGTAAAGGAATAGAATGACTTTAATTAAGGTGTCTTTATGAAACGAAAATCGCCCCAAAAATTTACTGATAACTTTAAAAGAGAAGCTGTCAATCTGGTTGTTGAACAGGGTTATACCGTCCCACTGGCGGCTGAAACTTTGGGTATCTCAACAAAACTCCTGTATACATAGCGAAAGCAGGCTGTGGAGCAAGCCAAACCCGGAGCGTTAACCACTGAGGAGCGACAGGAGTTATTGCAGCTTCGTAAAGAAAACAAACAGCTAAAAATGGAGAAAGAGATCTTAAAAAAGCGAGCGCATTCTTTGCGAGAGAACTGCTGTAAGGTGTTGGTTCATCAAAGAACATGCAGAGCAATTTCCCATTTGCCAGTTATGTCGCGTGATGAAAGTCAGTCATTCCACGTTTTATGCCTGGCAGGCAAAACCCGTTCGGCTGCTTTCCGATGAGCAACGTGCATTGCACCAAAAAGCCACCGCGCTGTTTAAAGAAAGCCGGGAAAGCTTAGGCTATCGGATGTTGGCGAAAAAATTACGCAAAGAAGGCTTTACTATCAGTGATTATCGGATCCGAAAGCTGATGAAACAGCTCGGCTTATCCGTCAGGCAGCGTAAAAGCTACCGGGCTCCACGCAAAGGGAAAGCTGTATCAACGGCCTGTAACCTGCTTAACCGGAACTTTAATCCGTTGGCCCCGAATGAAGTCTGGGCAGGCGATATTACCTATCTCAAAACGCCTGAAGGCTGGTTATACCTGGCCATCGTGATGGATTTATACTCGCGGCGTATCGTGGGATGGCGGATGTCAACGGAGATAGATACGACCCTGATCAGCCAGGCCTTAACGAAAGCGTATCACTTACGCCAGCCGTCAAAAGGCTGTATTTTTCACAGTGATAGAGGCAGCCAATAGACAAGCCAGCCATATCGGAATCTGCTCGACAGTTATGATATGAGAGCGAGTCAGGGGGATGTGGGGGCCTGTTGGGATAATGCAGTCGTTGAACGTTTCTTTGGCAGTTTAAAACCTGATTGGCTCTTCAAAATTCATCATGAAAATCAGGCGGAGATGAAAAAAGATGTGCTGGATTATCTGCATTATTACAATTTAACGCGATTACACACGGCTAATAATGATTTAACCCCTGTGGAATATGAAATGGCCTTCGTAAAAATGTTCGATTTTTCTTGAGCAGAACAGTTGGTGGTGCGATTGGTTATGGCATGACTAAGGGCTATCAGACGCTTAGGGAGAATGGGGGTATCCCAGTGATGATTTATATAAAAAACTGGAAGATAAATACGGCGAAGCATGGGAGAAGCAGAAAAAAGCCCATGAAGCGAAAGCGGCAGCTAATAAAATCCCGCCATTGCCAAAGTATGAAATGCCTGATTACCCCAAACCTTACCAAACATACGGTAATTCCGGTACAGCATTATTAGAATCCATGTCTGACTACTTTGCTATGCTGGAGAAGAAATACGGACACGAACCCGGCCTGTTATATGGTGTTGCGATGACTGAATCTTCGGGTAACCCCAACGCAATTGGGCCAATGACCAAACAGGGCAGAGCAAAAGGGGCGTTCCAATTCGTCGATTCTACGGCTGAAGAATGGGGACTGAAAGGCAATGATGTCTTCGATATTCGCAAATCTGCTGAGGCAGCGGCCCGATACTTCAGTTGGCTACGTCAGCAAACCGGGAGTACAGATGGAATGTTGGCGGCTTATAACGGGGGGATCGGAAAAAAAAGGAAAAAGAGTAATTAACCCCAATTCCGTAGTATAAAATATCTTCTTCTGAGTAGAAAATTTTCAGTGATGGCTTTTTCTCTTTAAGGCAGTAAGCAATCAATCCCGTTAAAATGGTTAACAAAAAACCGGTTATACTTCGGTGACGAGAATGTTCTAATTGAGAGCCGTTTTTTAATTGTCCATTAATCGTTTCAATGATAAAACGCTTTTTAAGCATAACCTTATCCCACTCAGCCAGTGCAAGCGCTTTCATGTTGCGGCGCTTTTTCGTGATAAAGGTGATATCCGTTTTAGCTAAATCATCCGCCAATTCCTGACTCAGATATCCTTTGTCGCCGTAAAGAGAACCCGTGAGATCTTTTGATAATTCGCGTACAGGCTCCCTATCATCCACATTACCCGGGGTCACTTTAAGCGCTAAAATTTCGCCCAGATGGTTAATAATCAGGTGTAATTTGAACCCATAGAACCATCCCATTGAGGTTTTTCCGCGTTGCGCTATGCCCTGAAAGACCTTATGACGAGGAATACGGATGTTATGACAAACGCGCAAACTCGTGGAGTCGATAAAAGCAATGCCTGTCGGTTTTCCTTTTAATTGAGTCAGATAACTGGATAAGGGGACCAAGAATTCAGGTTAATTATGTCCCCGAAGTTAAGAGAAACATGATAGTAGGGGCGGCAATTGCTGAAAAGAACATCAACAGCAAACAAGAGCACCAATTTCCCTCACTCTACGGCCGGAAAAAAGAGAACGAGTCCGAGGTGGATATTGTGCAGAGTATGGCAAAGGCATTCCAAGAGGCTATTGCTGGCAAGCCGTTCCAGTTCGAAGTCATTCTGGTTAATGAAAAGACCGGAGAGCGCCAGAAGTTCCAGTCGAATTCTGCCGGAAAAGTCACAACATCTATGAAGTATCTTTGACTGAGGTGGGTAATTCCACGTCGATTATCTTTCTATATTTATAATTTCTCTGCGGCTACAAAGGTGGGGTAAAGACCGCTACCACACCCACGGGAAGTTAATTTTATCTTAGCATCCTGCTTTATTAGGTAACGTATATAGTTGTAAGCATATTGGGGAATGTCTTTGTAGATTGGTGAGATATCATATGTTTCATAGTTACCTTTGCTATCTTTTATTTTAAAAGTCTCTATAGTTCTTTCATCTGGTGAAACAGAGATAACAGTGACATTTTCTGTAAAAGGATCAGAGCATCCCATCCAGGGACTCTTTCCGCCAATTGGTTTTGGCACATCATAAATTCCATAAATTTCACCATCTCGAATATCCATGTAGTAATCGTCACTGACATTAAGCATGTGCTCATATTTTTTATTCTCTACTGCCAGAGAAGGTAATGCTATTACAGTGGCAATCATAAGGAGTGCGGCTTTTATTGGTCTCATTGCATTGCACCTCGAAGTGGTTGATCTATGTATATAGCATAACACTAATTTGTTTATCCTGTATTTGCCGATCACTTTTATCAATGAGAGGGCTGGGGGCGACAAAAACTCCAAACAAAAACTGCGGGTAAAGTCACAACTGCCATGAGTTAAGATATCAATATGATTCGATTATTATTTTTACTTCCATTGTTATCTTTTAGCTTGTATGCAAAAGATGTTTCTTTGGATAAGAATCTAATTCCAAAAAGCAAAGATTCTTTTTTAAATTTTTCCAAAGAATATCTTTATGAAGAAGTAAAATCTGCTATGGGAGATGGAAGTTCACGCTGGCTCTCTAAGTATCTATTTTATTATGATGAAAAGACAGCTGATTCATTATATGAACTTGCTTCTAGCAATAAATTGGTAGTAAATAAATACAAGAATGAAAGAGTAAATATAAGAGGAAAACTTTACTCTGTAGAGGTTGTGGATGAAGGAGTCGTTTTTGTGCTAGGAGCCTTTGTAGGTGATAATAAGGGGTATATTTTATCTCTTTTTGATAAAGCAGATAAAAGAATGTTACAAATGAGTAGCGGGGATAAGATCTCAGTTAGATGTAATATTTTGAGTGGTAATAGCAATAAGTTTGTTGTAACAAATAATTGTGTTTTCAAAGAAGATCATATTAATGATGTTTACAACATGTTATTCAATAAAATTAGTGAAGATTTTAAAACAAATGATGTAAAAGTTTCATATTATTTAGAGTCAGAAATTGCATTTGTGTATAAATTATATGAGAGCAAGTTTGAAAAGCTATGTAGCAATAAGCATAGATGCTATGAGGCAATTAATTTTATAAGAAATGAGAAAGAAACGCCTGGCTATGTTAAAGGCTCTCTAAAGGAAAAGATTATAAAATTTAGCGAAGAAAATATCGGAAAATACAAGGAAGTTATACCAAATGTGAATTAACTCACTATAAAATAGCCCCGTAAAGGGGCTTTTTTGTTGTTCATTAGTTGATTTTTACAACAGTTTCATAAAACATCATTCCCCTTTCTTGTGGCTGTTTTTTATCCATAAAGTTGATAATAGGCATTCATTGAACTACAATTGAATTACATTGTAATTCATTGAGGAGTTTTATCATGGCTGCAAACCAGTTAATTCAGGCTCGTATTGACGGTGAGATTAAGGAAGAAGCTACTGCTGTTTTGGCAGCAATGGGCCTGACTGTATCCGATGCTGTTCGTATGATGTTAACGCGGGTAGCAAGGGAGAAAGCGTTGCCGTTTGAACCTTTGATACCGAATGAGACAACAATAGCGGCAATGAAAGAGTCTCGCAAAGGTGGCGGCAAGTCATTTTCCACAGTTAAAGATTTGATGGCTGATCTCAATGCGGACGACTGACTACACAAGCCAGTTTAGGAGAGACTACAAAAGAGAGAAGAAAGGTCGTTATCGGGAAATTCTTGATGATGCACTTACTACAGTAATTGAATTATTGTCCTCCGATAGCTTGCTGGAACCGAGATATTGCGATCATGCCCTTTCAGGGGAGTGGAAAGATTTTCGGGACTGTCACATTAGACCTGATTTGATACTAATTTATCAGAAGCCCAATGCTGATATATTACGTCTTGTCCGTCTTGGTTCTCACTCAGAGCTTGGTTTGTAATATTTTAATCAATCATAAATAACCCGCTTCGTGCAGGTTTTTCATTTCTAACACCGCCTGATGCGGTTTTTTTGTATCCAAAAAAGAGGTTATGACATGGCCTTGATAAAAGATGCCCTTTCTTCTCTGTTGGGTGGTGGCAGTGATGCGTCATGGAAGTGGGCCGAACATTTGCACCCGGCCTCGTTTCGTGGTGTGCCGTTTGCCGTGGTTTCTGGTGAGAGTGTCTTTGGCCGCCGTCAGGCTGTACATGAATACCCGTACCGTGATACGGCCTGGCTGGAAGATTTAGGCCGGGCAACCCGCAGAATAACGATCCGGGGGTTTATCATTCAGAACAGTGCTGTCTATGATGCCCCGGATGTTATCACACAGCGCAAGAATCTGGTTGCCGCCTGTGAAACCGGATCTACGGGGACATTGGTTCATCCGACACTGGGTGAACTGACCGTCAGTGTGACAGAAAGCGGTCTGCGTATGACTGAGAGCATGGAATCGGGCCGGGTGTTTGAATTCACATTAACGGTGATTGAATCCGGCCTGAAAGTCTTTGCGGTCACTAACAGCACCAAATCCGCTACCGAGGTGAAGAAAAACTGGCTGAAAACCTACACCACCACACTGGCCAAATATATCTCAACGGTGAGGGGGGAAATCCGCTCAGTGGTGCAGGGGATGCGGATCATCAAACAGACCGCCAATCAGTGGGTGGGTATGGTGACTCGTTCGGTGGATGAAGTGACCAACCTCAGTGACATGTTGAAGACCACTTTCGGCAGTGAGCGTTATGGCCGTTATCAGCGCGGCACCATTGGCGGTACGGTATCAGGGGCAACGGGGATTCGGTCACGGGATGACGGAAGCCGTGATGAGGCTGAGACAGTGAAGAAAACCACTGCCGAAGTGGTGATGGGTCGTAAAGCCATTGCCCGCAGCCTTGAAGCCCTGAGCACTGCCCCGACCGTGGAAATGTTTACTGAAT
The DNA here is from genome assembly GCF_037996745.1 of Xenorhabdus siamensis. Classification (NCBI taxonomy): domain Bacteria; kingdom Pseudomonadati; phylum Pseudomonadota; class Gammaproteobacteria; order Enterobacterales; family Morganellaceae; genus Xenorhabdus; species Xenorhabdus siamensis. The sequence goes on along the minus strand of NZ_JBBMXE010000006.1, from coordinate 79,289 downwards.
CAGCCGGCAGTGTAGTGATGGCGATTATCCAGTCGGCAGGCAGTACCGATGAAAAAGTGGCTATTTTTGAACATCTGGCTGCCTTTCAGAATACCCGCTACCAGCAAGGCACGGTTGACCGGTATGTCACAGAAATGACCGTTCTGTTGTTGGTCGTGTTGTCAGCGGGCGCAATGGCGCAGATCGCCAGTGAATTTACCCCGGCAAACAATCAGGAAGCCCATGATCTACAGAACAGGGTGTGTCATGCGCTGGATACCGCATTAGTGATGGCCGGTGATTTAAGCATGGATGACATTTATCAGTCCCTGATGTCATTGCGGGATGAATTTATGACCAGTTCAGCATTGAAAGGCGCAGAGGCAGGACGGTTGGCCCAGTTCAGTCTGCCCGCTGTGTTGCCAGCCCTGACGGTGGCTAACCGGATTTATCAGGATGCCGGACGCAGCAATGAGCTGATACAGGCGACCAATCCCCGTCATCCGGCTTTTATGCCCACTCGATTTAAGGCGCTGAGACAATGAAAAAAAACGATGAACTGTCATTAGTGATTGGTGGCAAGGCCATTTATGGCTGGGACAGTGTCCGTGTCACACGGGGCATTGAACGGTTGCCGTCTGATTTTGAACTGATGCTGATGGACTATTATCCCGGCAGCGATGAGAAACAACTGGTAGAAGCGGGTCAGCCCTGCCAGATATTACTGGGAAGTGATCCGGTGATGACGGGATATATCGACATCTGGAATTCGTCGATTAACAAAAGTACTCACCAGATACGGGTGACCGGACGCGGTAAATGTCAGGATTTGGTTGATTGTTCGGCAAAATGGCCGCAGAACGTAATTACTTCGGCGACGGCATTACAAATTGCTCAAAAACTGGCGCAATGGTACGGCATTGAAGTGAAATCGGATGTGACTGATATGGAAGCCGTGCCGCAATTCACCCTGAACTGGGGGGAATCTTCACAGGAAATCATTGACCGCATCACCCGCTGGTCTGCCCTGCTGTATTACGACACCCCGGACGGTCATTTATTTCTGACCCGTGTCAGTGACAAAGTGGCTGCCAGTGGTGTAGCACAGGGAAAAAATATTGAGATGGCCGATTACCAGTCCTCCATGAATGAACGGTTCTCTGAGTACATCGGTCTGTCTATGAATGTCAGCGGGTTAACTGAACTGTCGGCAGGAAAAGGTTATGAAGTGGTAACAATTGCCACAGCAAAAGACCCGGAGGCGGAAAAGATGCGCTATCGCAATTACGTCACCATTATCGAAAGTACCTTGCATACATGGGGGAGGCAACAAGACGCGATTAACTGGGAAATGAACCGCCGTTACGGGCGTTCTAAGGTGCTTAAAGTACTGGTTGATAGCTGGCGGGATGTCAGCGGAACATTGTGGACGCCCAATACCCTGATCCCGATCCATTTACCGGTGTTCGGGCTGGAGTCCGAGCAATGGCTGTTATCGGAAGTGTCTTATATTCGCAATAAAGATGACGGCACACGGGCAGAGCTGACCTTGATGCCACCGGCAGCGTTTACTGTGCAACCGTATGAATTTTACGATGCCATCATAGAACTGCGTAACGGAGGTTATTCACGTGATGGAAGCCGCTAAAAATTTATATCGCCGCGCCATGATGATGCTCGGTTTAGGCCGGGTCACTACCTGTAATGATAAGGGGGTTACCCAGCAAGTACAGTATCAAACTGCAATGGAAGTCCGGGACAATACCCACCGGATCGCTGAGTTTGGTTTTTCCTCCGGGTTACCTGCTGATACCGATGTCGTACTGGCGTTCTTAGGCGGTGACCGCTCTAACGCGGTGGTGATTGGCAGCAATCATCAACAATACCGGCACAAAGGGTTAAGCCCCGGTGAAGTGGTGGTGTATAACCAATGGGGGCTGCATATCTTACTGACGGCATCGGGGATCACCATTGAAGCGAAAGAGCAACCGGTGACTGTCAATAATGCGGCAAAAGTCACCGTCAATGCGTCCACCGAAGTGTTGCTGAATACCCCGGTGCTAAAAGTCACCGGCGATGTCATTGATAACTGCAACAGTAACACTGCAACTATGAAACAGTTGCGCGATACCTATAACCGTCATACACATCCAGTGCCGGGTGTGAAATCCGGCGATGCAACAGTCACCAGTCAGATAACCGGGGAAACCGTCAAATGAGTGATATTACTTCCTGGTGGGATGTCAAAAATATTCATGCTGACTGGTTGGTAGGGCGCGGGGATTTGGTAACCGGTAATGACCTGCAAACCGCCATCATTATCAGCTTATTTACGGATCGTCAGGCGCGTCCTGATGATGATATAGAGGGCACAAATCGTCGCGGCTGGTGGGGTGATAGCGGGGCTGATTATCAGATAGGTTCCCGTTTGTGGTTGTTACATCGACAGAAACTCACTACCCCTGTCGCATTGGCGGCTGAGGATTATGCCCGTGAGGCGCTGCAATGGATGTTAGACGATGGCGTGGCCGCGGCGATTGATATTCGCACACAAATTGTCTGGCCTAATCGATTGAACATGATAATCCGTTATCAGCGTCCGGGGCGGGATAACGAGGATTTACGCTTTTTCTGGGTCTGGGAGCGAGAAAATGCCCTTTAAACGAAAAACACTCACTGAACTTCGGGCGCAGAACCGCAGTTATTTACAGTCAGAATTACAGGAAACGGGTCCGTTATTACGCTTTTCCAATATGGGTGTGCTGGCTGATATGGACGCAGGTATGGCGCATCTGCATTACGGCTACCTTGATTATATCGCCAGACAGACTACCCCGTTTACGGCCACGGATGAATGGTTGTCTGGATGGGCCGCGTTAAAGAAGATTTTTCGCAAACCGGCCACAGCAGCTCACTGTGAGCAATATCAATTTACAGGGATGGCAGGGGCTGTCATTCCTGCCGGGACAAGACTTAACCGGGGGGATGGCTATCAGTACCAAACCCTGACTGAGACTCGCATTGATACCAACGGACAGGGAAATGTCAGCCTGATTGCGTTATTACCAGAGAGCACAGAGGATGATTCGGGGGGCGGTGCGGCAGGAAATGCGCCATCGGGTACGGTACTAACGCTGGATCAGAGTCTGGCAGGGGTCGATGTTGAAGGTACAGCGATTGCACCTATAACAGGCGGGGCAGATATTGAGAAAGAAGCGGATTTTCGTTCCCGTATGTTACTCGCCTATCAGGGTACACCACAGGGGGGTTCCAGTGACGATTATAAACAGTGGGCGCTATCCGTACCGGGCATTACCCGTGTCTGGGTCAGGCCGAGAGCGGCTGGAGCCGGAACAGTCGGCGTCTATATTATGTGTGATAACAATGCACAGGGCGGTTTTCCCATCGGCACAGATGGTGTGTCATCCCATGAACCATATGCCGTGCATGCCACCGGAGATCAACTGAGGGTGGCTGACGCCCTTTATGCCTTACAACCGGTCACGGCCTTGGTTTGGGTGTTATCGCCGATAAAATACCGGATTGATTTTACCCTCCACGGCCTGTCTCATGTCAGCACCGATGTGACGGCGCGTATTAATGAGGCGATTGATAACGTGCTGTTTGAAAACGGTAACCCGGATGGCTCCGGGCGCATATTCATATCCGAACTGCAATATGCCATTGCGGGCATACCGGGCACAACAGGATTTGTGATCACATCACCGGCAGAGAATATTGCCTTACCAGTTGGTCACTTACCCGTACGGGGCGAGGTGAAATACACATGAAACAGTACAGCGAAGTGAATTATACCATGGCATTAAATGGTCTGTTACCTACCGGGATGGCATGGACGCGGCACCCGGAATCGGCTATCAGTAAGGTCATTCGGGCGCTTGCCCGTAGCTATCATCGCAGTGATCAGGATGCGCATTTATTACTGGAAGGCAGTTTCCCGGCAACCGCAACGATCATGTTACCGGAGTGGGAAAAATCACTAGGGCTGCCGGATGACTGCGCGATTGGGGAAATTGACAGTATCTCATTGCGGCAAAAATCCGTGGTCTCAAAGTTATTACGCACAGGGGGTCAGTCCAGGTCCTATTTTATCGGACTGGCGGCAGAACTGGGATTCCACATTACTATAACTGAATTCCGGCAGGCCAGAGCAGGCATGTCTGCGTGCGGGGACGCATTGAATGGCGGTGACTGGCCGTTTGTCTGGCGAATTAATGCCCCGGCAACCACGATAAATTACGCTGTAGCAGGCGGCAGTTATTGCGGTGATCCGTTGCGTTCGTGGGGCAATAAAAAACTCGAATGCCAGTTTCATCGAATAAGCCCGTCTCACACGATTCTTCAATTCGGTTACAGACAATAATTCATTACTAAGCCATTTCAATAGTTTCTTATCACTTTTATTGAGTGAGGGTCAATCATGCAAAAAATCGGTGATATTACGAACACCGCGGACAGTAACGGTGAATTCACCAATGGGAATGTGGCAGCGGGTATTCCGCCGACACGGTTAGAAGCGCCGTGGTTCACCACTGTGCAGCGGGAAATGATTAACGTATTGCTGAAAGCCGGAATGAATCCGGACAAGACCAATGACGCCCAGTTATCTGAGGCAATAAAAAAACTGGTCTCTGATTCTCAGGTGGCACTGACTAACAGTTTCGGTCAATCCAGCACATTAGCGGCCAGTCAGAAATTGGCCACCGATGCCAACGACAACGCCAACCGCCGCCTCGACAAAGCGCAGAACGGGGCGGATATCCCGGATAAGAAGGCGTTTGTGGATAATCTGGGCTTACGGGATACGGTCAAGCAGGCACAAAACGCCTTTCCAAGAACGGGTGGCTCCCTGAGCGGCAATCTGAATGCAGCCGGATATGTTAAATCCGGTGATGGATATGATGTCGTATCCGGTCAGGATATCCGGGCAGTACGGCATATTTACGAGCAAGGGGAACGTGTTTACAGTCCTAAAAACAAACCACCCCAAAATATACCGGTAGGTTCCCCTATTCCGTGGCCACACCCCGTTCCCCCCGCGGGATACGTTGAGTGCCGTGGGCAGTCATTCCCGACGAATCAATATCCCCTCTTGGCGGAGGCCTATCCGTCCGGTGTATTACCGGACTTAAGAGGTGAGTTTATTCGCGGTCTGGATGCTGGGCGCGACGCAGATCCAGGCAGGGAAATTTTAACGCATCAAGAAGGCACAATCATATCCGGTTTTGATGACAACGATACTGGCGATATAAGTGGTCTCGGTACTCCTGGTATTGCATTTGGTGATCCACTCACTGACACGCAATGGGGGAGAATTGCAGGTAAAAAATGGATTCTCAGTCTTCAACGTTTAGCACGGCGTTATGATTGGGGGGCGTATGTCTCAGCCCGGCCACGTAATATCGCCTTCTTATATATAGTGAGAGCCGCATAATGAAATATACAACAGAAATTACAACACCAGAATTTGATGAAAATGGCTACGCAACCCTGATTGGTTGGGTAACAGTTTATCGCGCAGATACTGAAACCGGTGAATACTTGTGTGCAGATATGGAACGTACGTATCCGGGCTTTAGTTTGTCTGCGGGGGCGTATTTGGATGCGCCTGAATTACCCAAATCTGGCGATATTGCGGTATGTCGTCACCCTGACGGTAAATCCTGGGTACGCGTTCCTGATTATCGAGGAAAAACCGCGTATCACATCGAAACCAGAGAACCCAGAATCCTGCAACAGTTTGGGGAATTGCCACCAGAATTAACCTTGTTAAAACCCCAGACAGAGTTTGATAAATGGGACGGCAAAAAGTGGGTTACAGACACCACTGCACAGCATCAACACGCCGTACAGCAGGCTGAAAGCCAGCGGCAATCCTTGCTGCATGAAGCGGAGGAAAGAATAAGACAACTGGAGCGTCGAAAACGGCTGGAAATGGCGACAGAACAAGAAATCGCGTTATTGCAGGAATGGGAAATCTACAGTGTCAAACTTTCAGATGTCGACTGTTCGTAAACGCCTAATTAACCCCACATACCCGATTAATTAATTTTTTGTCATAGTGTGTTTTCTTTTTATTCAGGAGATAAACCACCATGACACTGACTGAAAAACAGCAACACTGGGCAGGGATGATTGATTCCCAGCAGCAGAGCGGACTGACGGTGACGGCGTTTTGCCAGCACCATGAGATTAAGCTGGCGACGTTTTACTACTGGACAAAAAAACTTCGGCAACAGCGCGAGCCTCAATGCCTGCATCCTGTTGTGGTTGAAGAACATACGAATACCGGGCACACCATCATACTCTGCCTGCCCAACGGACTTCGGGCGGAGCTGCCCGCCGGATTATCCCCTGCACAGATCCGCCACTGGGTTGAGGTGCTGCGATGATACCGGTTGGCAACCTCTATCTGGTCTCCGGCCAGACCGACATGCGAAAATCCATCGACGGGCTGGCGAATGTGGTGGATGCGCTGGGGCTGGATCCGCTCAGTGAAGCCGGATTTATTTTTTGTAACCGTCATCGCGACAAACTCAAGATCCTGTTCTGGGACACCAACGGCTTCTGGCTCTACTACCGCCGGCTGGAAAAGGGCCGCTTTCAGTGGCCAGCGCCCGTGGCGGACGGCACCGTCCATATTACGCGCCCGCAACTGAACTGGCTGTTGTCGGGCCTGGCATTAACCCATCCTCGTGCGCATCAGCCCTTACAGGGCTTGAAAATGTGATCGGTGACACAGATCGTTCATTAAGACTGGCACGATCCGATTTAACTGTCACACTCAGGTTTTCCTTCTGAGAGCCTGAATGATGACTGACCTGCCGGATGATATTGACCAACTCAAAGCGCTCGTTTGCCAGCTTCAGGCACTTAATCAGGCGCAGACTGAATCCCTGGCTGAACTGCGGACTCAAATCCAGCACCTGCTCGAACAGCTCAATCTCAGCAAATCGAAACGCTTTGGCAAACAGAGCGAAAAAGCCGATAAAGGCCCCTTTAACGCTGTCTTTTAGTCACATCTCAAATTACGAGCAAATGACCGCAATTTGATAAATATACCCAACTGATTTTAAAGGAAATATTTCCCAATGCTGTCTCGATAAGTTTAAAATAATTCATATAAAAAAACAGCAGGATACAAAGTTGTGTATAAGAGACAGCCTTTAACGAGGTGGAACAGCAGGTGAGCCTACCACAACCGACGCCGGCGCATCACAAAAAAGGCCGTCAGCCGTTACCGGCAGGATTAGAACGGGAAGTGCAGTGCCATACGCTGAATGCGCCGCACTGCGACTGTTGTGGCGAACCGCTGCATGCCTGTGGGACCGAAACGTCAGAAACCCTGAAAATCATCCCGCAGAAAGTCAGCGTCATTCGTCACGAACGCACCAAATACACCTGTCGGCAGTGTGAAAAAACCGAAACTCACAGCAAAATTATCACGGCGCCGTCCCCACCCAGCCTGTTACCCCGGACGATCGCCAGCCCGGAGACGCAGGCCGCTACTGTCACGGCTAAATATGTCGATGCGCTGCCGCTGTACCGGCAGGCCGATATTTTAGCGCGTTCCGGTATTGAGATTAGCCGCAGTACGCTGGCGAACTGGCGCGTGCAGCTCGGTCGCAAGGTGCATGTGCTGGTTGAACAGAGGCAGGCGCACTTACTCAATGAGCCGCTGATTTGTGCGGATGAAACGCCTGTTCAGGTGCTCCACGAAGCCGATCGCCCGGCGCAGAGCAAATCTTATATGTGGGTGTATCGCAGTGGCGAATTTGCCACTCATCCGGCGGTGATTTTCGACTACCAGCCAAGCCGCAGCGGGCGTTGTGCCGCCGATTTTTTAGGGGATTATGCCGGTGACCTGCTGACCGATGGCTATGCGGCTTACGATACGCTGAAATCGGTCAGGCACGCTGGGTGCATGGTGCATGTCCGTCGCAAATTTACGGACGCCCAGAAAGCTCAGGCGGGTAAAAATCTATGGTCACCCCCGTTTTTGCAACACTGATTTTGATTTATGATGGGCTTGCTTAAATCTATCCGGCGTCACTATGGGCAAGGATGCCCGCGCCTCGATGAGTTCCGCACCTGATATTCCTAAAAAAGCCGTCGGCTTCAATGAGCCATTTTTTATGTTAGGTTTTTTATCAGGTCGTCAGGCCGTTCATGTCATCAATAATCAGTCTTCGCAAAACCCGATGAGTAACTTCTTAAATTAACGATTAACCTTCCTATCAGAATGGTTTTATCGCTACTTTTCAAACACGGTTTTCTGCGTCGTGATAGCCCAGGCTATCCGGGCTAATTTATTTGCCCGGGCGCAACACACTACGCAGGAGTGTTTTCTCGCCAGTTGGGTTCTTACCCAGTCAGCTAATTTTCCAGACTGGTAGTCTATTCTCTGGATAAATACCCGTGCGCATTGCACTAGTAGCCGCCGCAGATTTTTATCTCCTCGTTTGCTAATACCCAGTAAAGTATTTTTGCCTCCAGTGCTGTACTGACGTGGAACAAGCCCTGTAGATGCTGCAAAATCCCGGCTGCAGCCATATTGCTTACCATCGCCAAGCTGAGACGATAAAACGCTTGCGGTTATCGGCCCAATTCCCGGAATCGTCATTAGATGCTGTCCTGTTTCATCGCGCGACAATTCTTGCTCCAAAGCGCTTTCAAGCTCTGTTATCTGCATCACTAAATATTGGTAATGATCGTGCAGTCGAATCAGTCACTGAGCCAGATAAGGCGGTAGCTCATTTTCCGCCAGGACGGTTGAAAGCCGCTTAATCACTGCAATACCTTTCGGCATGCTGATGCCAAATTCCAGTAAAAAGGCATGCATCTGATTGGTCGTTTTGACTTTATCCCTGACCAGCGATTCTCTGACGCGATGCAAAGCCCGCATAGCCTGCTGAGATTCAGTTCGCGGCTGCACAAATCGCATGGATGGACGAGAGGCGGCTTCACATAGAGCTTCAGCATCGACAAAATCGTTTTTGTTACTCTTTACAAAAGGGCGGACAAACTGTGGAGAGATCAGCTTTGCTTCATGGCCTAAATCAGCGATCCGGCGCGCCATAAAATGGGCACCGGCGCAGGCCTCCATCACAACAGTCGCTGATGAACATCCTGCTAAAAATTCAATCAGTTTGGTACGCGTGAATTTTTTACGTAGTAGCGCCTTGCCAGACTTATCCTGACAATGCACGTGGAAAGAATGTTTACCGAGATCAATACCAATAAGTGTGACGTTTTGCATGATGGCCTCTCCTGAAAGAAAAACACCCTGCCAGCATACCGGGTCATGCTCCCAATAGTTAGATCTGTTATGAAAGATAGTATTCACGCTCAATGAACGTACCGACCACTTTGTCATGCATCTCTTCGGATTTGGAATAACCTATTGTCTTTCTATTCAGCCTCTTTATCCGGATACGAAGCGTAAGATTTGTTCTCTCAATACGTTGGGTAAATTTCTTTCCCGTGAGGTGTTTTTCTTAGGCAGACAATCGTAAACGGCATAATCATCTGTACAGTAAAACCGGATAGTAAAAGGAGACAAGAGAGCCAGCAGCTTTTTCAACGTTTTCCTGCTGCGATCCCCAAACACATGTGCCACTACCCGTTTCCTATTCGGCTCCCAGGCATACCAGAGCCAGCGTTGATTTTTCTTATTACCGACAAAGGACCACTGCTCGTCTATTTCACAAACAAGATGAATCTCACTGCCCGCAAGCGGCAGCGTAGTTACTTGTCTTGGTGTGAGCTTTTTAATGTGCGAATGACGGTGTTAATGCCGACGTTCAGAACCCGAGCCGTGTCCCTAACACCGGCGTTATTCATGGCCATATCAATAATTCGCTCTTTCATACCGGGATGGCAGGCTTGATAGGTATAGTGCAGTTGGAAGGTTTTGCGACAGGCATAGCAGTGATAGCGAGGATGTCCAGTACGTCCTTTTCCATGCCCTTTAACCTCGTCTGTTTTATGACAGTAACGACAAATCACATCCACTTTAGCCATATCTCACCCAGAATAAAAAGTAGGGAGTTTATCACAAGATCTAATCATTGGGAGCATGACCAAGACGCGAACCAGCGAAATGATGAGTGAAGAAACACGGCGCAGTTATCACCAATGCCAGAATATTCTGTGTGGCTGCACGTTTACCACAATCACCAGCATTGAGCGGTATTTGACACTTCCGACACCCCAGCAACTTCCGACTGATTTTACCGTCCCGAAACTGGCCTTTCCGGCCAGCCATTACGGTGATGAACAAATTGGATTTGGATTCTGATTGAAGGCAGCCCCGAATAAAAACCGGGGCTTATTCTGTATTTGTTATGCAGAAAATTCATTACTCAGGGAGCATATCCGTTATCACGATAACCTGTCCTTCATCTGATACGGTCACTTTCGGTATGTACGCTATAATTTCACCCGTTTTTATATCTACTTTCGCCGTACGATAATCTTCTACTATCCTTTCGAATATGCTTCTACCTTTGAATACGGTTTGTACGACAGCGTAAGGTTGTTGTTGTTGGTTGAAGGCTAATTGGTAGGTTGTTTCAATATGTTGATAACTGGAAACATCAAACATATTGCGTTTAATGGCTTTTTCTAACGGTTTGTAAGCATTATTTGTGCGGCTAAAGTTTGCAATAAAGTTATCCAGATTGATTGAGTCATCAGGTGTACTTAAATATTTTCTGAAATCCTCATCACACGCCAGGATTTCATCAGGTTTTAGTTTACCCGGTTTCGCAGAATAGCGTTGAGTTAAGCAGGTGTAGAAAGGCCCCGTCACCATCTCATGTATGTTCTTGAAAGGAAAATGGCTTTTATCGTTGGAAGCGGCTTGCTGGTCATCATTGTGGGTCAAGTCAGCATTACTGACGATATGGAAGGTAGCGGCACAAGCCATAATACCAACGGTTATGGCTATGATGGTTTGCGGCTTTAATCCGCTTGATCTTTTTTCTCCGCAGTGTGGGCATGTTTGTTCATTCTGTGTTATCTCCCCCTGACATTTTTTACAATTTACGCGCTTCATCGCCATCAATCCCTATCTAATTTTGTTTGGTTATCCATTTCAATCACCTTGATGAGACAAATATGACAAATGAGAATGTTTGGTCAAGGGTGGTTCTGTATAGATGTGAGATTTATCTAATAGATTTATAGCGATGAAGTAGAAAACCTTTCGAAAATAGAAGGGCATTTTTGCATTCGTATAGCGGATTTTTTAATTTCTATTCGTGAGATACGTCACTGTGAAAAGGGGGGGTAATTGAAGGGGATTTGGCGATAAGAGAAAAACTGAGTCGCCACTCCGTCGCCATTTCGTCGCCACTTTGCTATTTTCGTGCAATTCAAATCAAAGAAAAAAGCCACCCGAAGGTGGCTATTTTTATTCCCTAACTCACTGTTTTATCAGTGGTCTTTAATTTGGTGCCAGGGCGGGACTAGCAATTGCATTTAATTACTTGAATATTTAATTTATTTTTATATATTGATTTTATGCCCCTTTTTGTGCCCCTGAAATGTTTAGTTTCTTTATCTTTCTATTTTATTGATTTTTATCATTAATGTTGGTTTTTTCCTAAGAGGTAAAGAGCACATAAAGAGATTATAGATATAAAGTGTAGTAGTTCATACTTGTTCTGACAGTCATCCGCTTTGATTCAGGGTCTGTCAGATTAAATTCGGGTCAGATTTTTTTCAGCCCAAATTGTTTTTCCTTCCAATAATGTCTCTATTGGTGTTTGGCCATAACTCATTTTTCCTTGATGAATGCGGTGATAAAGGATGATTATGATGGACGCTAAAGCACAGCTCACCGTGGATATAATTGCCAAGGTAGCACAAGGAAAAATCAGCATTATTAATGCGTCAAAGCTGCTCAGTAAATCCCACAGGGCGGTAGAACATTATCTTCAACAATATCAACAAGTGGGTATTCGATAGCCAACCAGAAAATCGAGATCTGAAAGTACTGTGAGGGACGTTTTACGGCCTACTTTGCAGGCCGACAATTATGTGTCTCTGAAGTGATTGAGCCGACAGAGTGGCTGTTCCCACGACATGCTCTATCGTTACCGTAAATTTTTCAGAAAAAAAGAACCGTAAGCACTCAAACACACCCACCGTTAATCCGGCATTATATCATAAAAATCGGACTGCCCGTGAATATAGAAGAACAGGTCATTGCTTTTTCATTGGAAAATTCCCATCTGGCTACGGGAACAAATGAATACCAGTGCGCTGCGAGTTGAGAAAGCAAGATCATCACTTGCTAACGTATTGTGATGATCTTTGATTGAGTCATTAAGCTGGGAGCAGGTATACTGAAACGACAAAGTCCCTCGGTAATCACACTACTACAAGCAAAGTTAAATTAAAAATGGCTCTGTGAAAGTGATATGAACTTATCTTCATCAATGTTATCAGGTGATCTCTATCATGGTAATATATACTGACACCTAATAATCCTCATGAAGTTCAATATATAGAATGATAGTTACAGCTGTAGATCCTTGGTAAAGATTCAACAGAAAATTATCTAAAAGTTGTTCGATATTACAGAGAAGATACCTTTTTTCTCAATGTAGAAACCCAATTCATCATATGGATTTCCATAAGCTGATGCTGATAACCAGTTAAGACTTGTAATTAAAATATGATCATTATCCCAAGATAATATCTTTGCATGAGAAATAGGGTTTTTCTTTTTTTTCTAAAAAAATTCCATTTTCTCTTAGTGAATCACTTATTTCTTCAAGTTGCTGAGTATTTATGCCTCCACTAAGAGATGAATAGTACATGTTTATATTCAAGTTATTATTATCTGTCATAGAGCTTATTAATGGTGTTAAAATTGGTCTTTCTGCATTGTTGCTTATTCTATGGCTTGCAATGAATATTGAATGTTGTGCATTGTCTCTTGCATCTAATACATAGTCATGATGTTCGTTTTTAGTGACAATTTTTATTTTGACATTTTTATTTTGAGAGAGTTCTGAGGGTGAATTATGAAACGTTTTTTTCAATTCGTATGAGATGGCTGAAATGGATTTGCTCAAATAGTTTGATACTCTTGATTTCCCTTTTGACATTATGCTCATTATATCTAATATTTCGGTGATAAGGGAATTATTTGTTACAAAAACAGAGCATTCATACCGATTAAATCCACTTGCTAACCAATTACATGAACCTATAGTAACACCATATCCGTATTCCATCGTATCGCATACTATAACTTTTGCATGTGAGCCAGTTGGATCTGAATGTATAGTGAAAAGTGAAGTTAGACCAAGCTTTACTATTTCGTCTCTATAAACAGAAAGTCCACTAAGAAATTGATTATAACTTCCTATATTTCTCTCATCGTCAGGTTCTTCTTGTCCCCATAATATATCAACTTGTACACCTCTTTGAGCAGAATAAACTAATTTTTGAAAAATAACTTGAAAGTTCTTTAGCTGTATAAAGGTCGAGTGTATGATAATTCTGCTTATAGCATTATCGATCATATCTATCAAATGATCACGATGGCTTTCTGCTCCAGATATTATACTAAATTCACTTTCATCAATGAAATGCTCTTCAAATCGATTCTCATGAGGTTCGGTATTATATTTACTTAACTTTGAGATATTATTGGGGGAATCATTTTTTTCTTTATTTTCAATTCGTTTTAAATTAGCAGCAGCGATAATATCATTAGCTAATTCTTTTGATATATCGGATGGCACTCCGGTTATATTATCCGCTTCATCAACCTGTGCTATCGCAAAAATTGTATTTTGATAGTACGGTCTATCATTTACTCTTTCTTCATATCCAATAACTTCTTCATCAGTATCTTCTACACAATTAAGAACGTCTGACAAAAATGGGGTATATTTCGGATTTTTAATATTAAGTTCTGTTGCAATAGAAGTTTTGTTCTTAAGCAACTCGTTTGCTCTTGGTTTTTTATATGTTTGATAGTTTTGATTTCTTGCATTTACCCTATAACATTTAGCTGTTTTAGGGTCTATTAAAAATCTCCTTCTTTTTTTTCTCTATCTCTATAGATTTAGATATAAGTTTTACTTGGTTGGAGTAGGGTGAAAGTACAACCAATTTCATTTTTTTAGTAGGTGTTGCATTCTTATCGAGATCTTTTAGTAACGAAATCACTGCCTTGCATTCATTTTCATTTGACCATATTGGTTTATGTTCTCCTGAACGATTGCCTTTAACTTTCTGTATATCAGGCTGGTTAATCCAGATAATTGGCGGTGTGTTTTTGAGTGCAGATTCCTCTTTTAAATTTATTACTGCATCAAAATCTTCGTCAAGATATTTTCTTTCCTTATCCTTATCTGTAACTAACTTGTCTTTATAAAAAACATTGGAAATTACTTCTGCTATATATGGATGCATACGATGCTGGACTGACAACATAGACGATAGTTTATTTTTGCGTATTTTATCTTTACCAAATAATTGTTCATACCTTATATCCTCTTGTTCATCATCCAGAATAAGTGATTCAAATAGGTTTACAAATTTTGTTGCTCGTAGCCCTATTTCTTTTGCTTGGTTGCCATTAATAGAAGAAAAGTGCCCATTACGAATCAGTTCATTCTTTAATCTAAAATTGTTTATGCTATCCACTTCTTCGAAAATGTTTATTAGTTTTTTATTGTTAACTAATATATTTTTTAGTTCGATTGATCTATATGGTGGTAATTGATGATGATCGCCTATCATTAATCTACGGTAAGATAACAAAAGAGGACTAATCAGTTCTATACCCGTAACCTTTCCACTTTCCTCCATGATTGACCAATCAAACTGTGCTCTCTCTTTTATCATCCGTTCTACATAATCAGAATTTGTTGTAGCAAATATTAAACTTGCAGATTTTATCAGTTGATTAATCAGAGGATATCTTTTTACAGGAGATGCTTTAAGTAAGTTGTCAATATCATTCTTTAATTTATGATTGGGTGAATCTCTAAATAAATCACTTTCGATAAACCTCCTTAAATAGTCTAAACCTGTTTCATCTGCACTATTTAATACAACATTGTCTTCCCCCGAAACCTTGTTGCATCTAACAATAATAGGTGAATTGATATGTTCTTCTTGATTTGTAAAATCTTTGACTACTTCATGATAAAGATGTTGTACGGTTGCATGGTTCTGAGCAGTAAAAAGTATTCTACTGTTTGGTTCTTCCTTGAATATAAATTGAGAAAGTGCTTTTACTAAGTGAGTTTTACCAACCCCAGGAGGTCCTTGTACAAGATTCATTGGTAATGTTGATAATACTTTGGAAAAAACTTTTTGTTTTGATTCATCCAATGAAGCCATTATATCTTTTGCAATAATTTCTTCATTATTTACTAGAAGGTGTGATTGCGGGGAAGTAATTACATTCATTAATTCGACATGATTTTCGAGCATGTCCAAAGTATTAGCATGTCTTGTGATTTGTCGTAATGTTCCTTCAAGGGAATCAGGGACAATGAAAAACTCTTTCCATTCCGGAAGTGGTTTTTTTGATATAAAACTGTAAATATCTTGTTTGTTAGCGTCATTTTCATAGCCATAAAACTCTAAAAGAATTTCATCATCGACTTTACTGAAGTTTTTGTTATTCACAAGACTCCAGGATAGTTTGTCATTATTATCACTACTGTTTATAATTTTCTCAAGCCTTACTGAAGGCGATTCTATACCAAGTGATTTTGATAATTCCTCAGTTGCTTCATCGTGCCTTGGCACAAATTTAAAAATCCATGAGCTAACATTATCTGGTTCACTGTCTTCACTAATGTTTTCCACAGGAAAAATCTCTGCCTTAGCATATGCAATATTAGCAATATGTACGGCTGTTAATCCTTCTAATAATTTTAGATGAGCTTCATTCCTTTTGTTCTTATCTTTACCTGTTTCTGCGAATACAAGATTCCACGGCATTAAATTTAGTGAGTCATCGTTATTACTTAAGAATTTCCTAGCTTCATAGTGAGTAAAGCAAGAAATGTTATTGCTATTGATTTCAATATAATTTTCTTTATTGAAAAATTTAGCTGGCAGTTCTAAATATGCATATTTAGAATATCCTAACTCCCATGTTTTATCGTTAGTTTTGTGGTCTGGTTGGAACGGAGTGAGAACTTCGTGGGGGTTTGTTTCTAAAGTGTTTACAAATAACACAGGTGAATCAGATAGATCATTTGTTATTATTTGGTTGCTCATATTTGGTATTTATGGCTACCCCATGTATGTTTTTTGTTTTTTTATAAAATTCGGTAAGCTCATTAATTATACGATTAATAGAGTGTAAAATTTCTTTTTCACTAAGAAGTTCTTTAATAGCATTTTGCTGTATAGGTTGGATACCCAAAAGACTTCGAATTATTGTTACTTCACTTATTGTTAAATCGTGATTGGATATGAAGTGTTCTGCAGAGAAACTAAGATTTTTGATCTGACTTAAGTCTATTTTTAGAAATTTTGATATCAATATTCCAAGGTCTATCCAGTCTGTAGCGAAAGTTGATATTTTTCCTTGCTCACCTACTGGTTTTATTTTCGCAGTGGTGAGAGTTGGCATCCGTATTGACCACTCAAAACCTGTTAGCTGAAAATCATTATAATCATCATCTTCATATTTATATGTAAGAATGGAGTTTTCATCTAAATGACGATGTAATAATCCTTGTGCGTGAAGTAAACCAATAGCATTTGTAATTCTGCATATGTTTTTCCAGAATCTTATTCTAATTGTGGGATCTTTTAATCGAGTCAACCAATGGCTATTTCTTGGAAGGGATAATGTTTTTCTATTAAGCAAATAAGATTCCGGAACTCTCCCGTCAGAATTCAGAACAAGATAGAAGCCTTCATTCGTTTTTTTTGATTCAACAGGGTAGACTATATAATCCCCAACACCGGGATACCCTTTTAATCTTTGTAACTGTCGTAATTCATGTTGCCAAATACTTTCAAGGACTTGCTCGTCACTTGTAATATTTCTTGGCCAGTATTTTATAATGAAATTCTCACCATCTTTTTGGGAGAGTATCAAATTTGGAATGTTTTTGTTTTCTTCTGTTTTTAAAATATTATCTTCGACGATCTCATAATTATCTAAGATATGATTATCAGTCATATTTCAACCTTACTCCAATATGCATGTGGAAATTTTACTGGTGAGAGCTGTAGTTTTCATATGCTAACTCTTTTATGCTACCGCCCCAACATATGCAAGTATGCTGTATATTGAATTCATTGCTATCATAAATATGTAACTTTTACAATTAGTTAGTGAATGTTGTCTTACTTGGATCAAAAAATATTATTTCTCCATTTTCTATGACTATGTTTGAATGTTGATTAACTAATTGATTTTTTTGGATATTTACTGTTTTTGAGTTGATTTGTGAACTCAAACAGAGTAATAGGCTCTGATCTACAGACTCAAGGAAGTTAGCCTACAATTGCAACATAAGCTTATTTTTTGAGACCACCAACGAAATTACTGTAAGTTCATGGATATGAAGCTCGGACTGAGCATTTTTATCAATTGCAGAGAAAACTATCGTAGCTTTACTTTTTCAAGCCAGCCAAGGCTTTCTTGTTAATTCCTTGATGCTCAGGTAGTGTAAACATTGTTCCATTTCTATGGCTTATCTGGTGTTCTATGGCACCTTTGTACAACAATTCTTTTCGGAAGAGTAGATAGCTGACTTTACTTATCTTTCTCTGTATTCTTTTTACCCTCAAACAAAAAAGCCGTGAGGGATAAAAATGGTCAAATTGGGATGCCATTCCACACTCAGGGCTTCATATTAAAAATTATCATTTTCACGAAGTCGATCACAAATTAAAGTCGGTTATTCCTGTGGCTTAGAGCGGGCTTTCCTTTCTAATAATTCTCCAGTATAAGAATCAAAATACCGACTAGGCCAGATTTCTGAAGGGTGGACACCAAGATAATTAGCAATTATCCATTCACCTTTAGGCCACGGTCTGCTGAAAGCATTTGCCAGTGTTGATGAACTGAGTCCCGCTTCACGAGAAACAGCTGCTAAGGTTGTACCGCGCTTACGCAATGCAGCAATAATATCGGCTTGATGCCAGTCATTTCTAATATTGTTATTCATTCCTGTTACCCCTTCCATTAATTAATATTGATGGTGGTGATTCAGACGGGGTTCGCAGTACCGGGACACTCGTCCGGCGAGACCGAAGTCTCCCCCACCTGAACCACCATTGAAAAGGCGATAACAGGCACACTGGTAGAAACATCCTACCAGTGGAGTGTCTTTAAGGCTGCGAAACCTTACCACTAGATTTTGCTAATGGCGGAGTTACTTTAACTGATTGTTTTATCTAACTCAATAACTGGACGGCTAAGTTGAACGACTATAAACCCGTTCAACATAACGCCCACGACCATCACCATGCCCCAAATCCATTGAAACCAGTGCCCTTGCTTCCAAATGACTAAAGCCATTCTGTTGGTAAAAATTCAGCGCCTCCTGCGCCCATGCATAGCGCAAACTATGGGGCGAATGGCGGCCTGTTAAACCAATCCGTGTTGTGTGTGTCCGCCAGTAGTTCATGGCCTGCTTGAGATCTGATTTATCAATCAGCCTGCCGTCTCGTTGTTCTGCAATAGTAATGGCCTGTTCTACAGCCTCTTTCACTGCTGCAACATTCAATACACGAGTTTGTCTTGGCCTACCGCCTTTTGTACCGAAAACAACATGCAGTTTCGGCTCTGGTTGCGCTAACTGTTTGCGCCAGCTTTTCAATGATGCACTGCATTGTACCGCTTCCTGAGAACGTAACCCCAGCAATCGGGCGAGTTTCAGTGTAACGGCAAGTCCGACATCACGTTCTAGTGCTTTCTGATAAACAACCTGAAACGTGGCATCAGGGATCGCTTGTTTTGTTCCGGCGCGGCTGGTTCCGCTTAATCCCAATGTCTGATTACTCAAACGCGGCGAGGTCTCCAGTTTTTCTCGGCCTGCCATGCGAAAGATATTACGAAGCGCAGCCATTTCATTTTGCACCGTTCGTTTAGCAATCCCCTGAGACAAACGGGCATCAACATACTGTTCCACATGCTTGGCTTTCAAATGGCTGAGGCTTTTCACCTGAATATTCAGGCTCAATAACAACGCACCCAAACGATCTGCGATCCGAATGCGGTCATGGCAGGTCTTATGACTGCCACCACCCTGCCGGGCAAAAAATTTTAATTCCTTAATCAGTCGGCTCATCGGCTTCCCCTTATTGATACCTGATAACATGCGATCTCTGGCGCGCGAAAGCGTGGCAAAACAGAAAATGCCTGTCTTACCCTTGACTGATATCTGTGCGCCAGAGTGAACGCAGGTTGAGGTATTGCGGGGTATCGGTTGAGTACACTGTACTGCCGCCTATATTAACAGGTCATCCCCACTGGCTAAAAGCCAGCCTCGATATTGTCAAGTTCTCCTTTTTCAATCTATAAAATGCAGTGTCAGATTCACTGCGCGGTTAAGCAAGCCTGAGCCTGTCATGGTTTGATTTTTCTTTGGCTGCGGCGTCACTTTCAGCGGTAAACCGGCAAAAAGTGACGCCTTTAGGTTTTGTAGACAGTCAGTAAAAGTAGTGCAGCGTTGAAATGCGCACAGGTACGGCAAAACGCCGCCAGATTCCGTGTCAAATGGGAGCAACGAGTTAATGGTTTAGGTGTAAAAAGTTGTCCGTTGAATATGTCAAACAAGGATAGTGAGAAAGATGAACGGGATGTCTGGACGTGCAAAATCCATCCTGTTGTCCATTGAAGATAAAGGAATATACGATTTATGTCGGTTTGAAAAGTCAGTGCATGATCTAACGTTCAAGTCACTCATACGACAAGACAAAAACACCTTTTTGAGGTCTTTTTCAGTTTAAGAGACTTTCATCACTGGACGAGGGGTTAGGTGTCCAATGATATCTGCTTCCAAAAGTGCGCAGATGTACCGCAATGCTTGCTCTCCCTTTCAGGCTACAGGAGTTTTGGTTTCGCCACCCGAAGGCGATCCTGACAGGCGATGGATCATTTTTGTAAGAAAAGATATTAACGGTTAGTCAGAGGCGAGTCAAACGACCATTTTTTCTGTCATCCTGACTTTTGCCTGAATTCCCGTGCGGATTCCGCAAATCTCCCCATATTTGGCTAAAATCAGATAAAAATTGGATTTAATTGGTTAATTAATTTTATTGGTAAATGTGTACAATAAGCCACCTTTATAGACTGGATACCTATTTTAATTCGGCATAATACCGCGTCCTGATTGACAAAGCTTAAGTGAAATTCAATGAACAACAACAAGGAATCACTGTACCTGCGAGAACGCGCCTATCTGCGGGAACTGGCACAGCGCGTGGCGAAAGATTCACCGCATCTGGCCGATTTTCTGATTTCCTCCCATGATCCCGATATTACGCGTATTTTCGAAGCCTTTGCCCTGTTGATTGCCAGTGTACGGGATAAACTGGAGGATGAACTCCCTGAAATCACCCACGGTATTCTGTCCCGTATCTGGCCGTTAGCGTTATGTCCCATCCCACCCACCACGATACTTCAGTTTTATCCCGCCGATGGCGAACATCAGGGCAGCACGGATATTCCAGTGAACACTGCTGTTTCCGCTCACCACAACGGGCAGTTACTGACCTTTAAAACCTGCCGTCCGCTGCATATTGAACCCCTGATCGTGCAACAACGTACGGTGAAAAAAACCGGTACCCACAGTGAAATTATGCTGACTCTGTGCCAGACCGGCACGGTATCTCCAGTCTGGCAAAGTGGTGCATTAACTTTTTTCCTCGGCACTGACACCGAAAAGGCCGCCCAGCTCAGTCTGTGGCTGGATCAACATATTTGTGAGGTCAGCCTGAACACACAGGGCAAGCAGCGAAAGCTGCGCGGTTTCCCTTATGGCTGGCATGATCTGCTTGATAGTCCGGTGCTGCCTGTGCCCAAAAATACGTATTCTGGTCTGCAACCGTTGGTGGAATATTATGCCCTGTCCCCACTGTATAACTTTATCACACTGGATATCAGCAAAAGTTGTACAAAAGTACCCCTGAATGCGGATGGTACATTTGAGCTGATTTTTCGTTTCGAGGGTGAATTGCCGCTGGATAATGTCGATGAAGCATTCTTATTGGGTTGTGTACCGGCCATTCATCTGGAAAACCGCGTCAGCTTACCCATTGAGCTGGAAGCTGGCAACCACCGTTATCCTCTGCCATTGGGGGAATCTGTGAAGTTGTTCCGGCTGGGGGATATTGAGGTTGTGGAACAACCCGGTGACAGTGAGCAACGCGGGACACCGTATCACTGGCTGCCGATTGAACAGTTCACTCCGGCCGGGCGTTTTCGGGATGAAAATGAGCAACCCGACACGTTTTATTACCAGCTCCAGACCGAACCCGATTTTCTCGGCAGAATCCAGCACCGGTTGCACTTTTTTGATTTGACGGGCAAACCGGCCAACAACTTACCTGCCATTGCGATTTTGTGTTATTTCACCGGCTACCATGAACAGGCACAGGCATTGACGCAAGGTACGATTACCGTGACGCAGGAAGGCGCGCCGTCTCATCTCAGCGTCCACAATATCACGCCGGTCACGAGCGATTATCCGCCCCTGTTGCAGGAAAAGAGCGGCTGGCCGCTGCTGTCCTGCCTTTCCAGCCCGCCAATGATGCTGTTTGCCACCGACAGCCTGAAACAGTTTCTCCGGTTATTTGACCCGTATGCCGACACACATCGTCCTCTGAGCCGCCAGTTCCGCCAACACATTGACGGTATTGTGCAGGTCGAAGAGCGCCTGACCGACCGGATGCGGCTGGGGCGTTCTGTGCGCGGTCATTTACTCTCGCTGACGCTGGATCCCGACTGCTACCGTAATCCGGGGGAGATGTACCGTTTCTGCCGGTTAATCAATCAGGCGCTGGCCTGTTTTATCACCCAATCTGCGTTTGTCATGCTGGAGATTTTTACGCCGGACAGTCACAAGGCGCTGTGGCAGTTCTGGCATGTCGATGGACTACGCCCGGAAATGTAATGGATTAAGGAACACATGACAGGAACCATAAGGAAAAAATCAATATGAAAAGTGGATTACGTTTTGTCTGCACTATCGCCGGTGTGCCGGCAGACACGTTTGCTGTCGGGGAATTTTCCTTGCAAGAGGGATTATCAGAACTCTTTACCCTCAACATGACGCTGGTCAGAGCCGGTAACGCGAATCCGTTCAGACCACAGGCTGACATTGATTTGGCCTCACTGTTGATGCAGGAAGCGGTGTTGCAGGTGTTTAACGGGGACAGGCTGCAACGTAAAATCACCGGCATCATCTCCCATGCGGACTGGGCGGGCACCGATGGCAACAAAACACTCTATACTTTGACGGTGCGGCCTGCCTGCTGGCGGCTGACGCTCAATCAGGACAGTCGGATTTACCATCGGCAGAATGTCCCCGCGATTTTAAACAGCCTGCTGAAAAAACACCGGGTACAGGCCGACTCAAAACTCTACGATGCGCATCAGGACAGGGAGTACGTGACCCAGAAACGTGAATCCGATTATGCGTTTTTCAGCCGACTGGCGGCGGAAGAGGGCATCAGTTTCTGGTTTGAGGATGAAACGGCGTTTTTCAGCGACAGCCATCTGGGGATGACCGCCGGGCTGCCGTTGCAATACCAGCCACAGCCGGAAACCGCCTACGGAACCGATACGATTTATCAGGTACGGTTGGGTGTCGGTATGAGTCCGCAGCGCAGCCTGCATAAAGATTTCAACCCGGCAGAGCCGCGTTATCACCTCTCCCATATGCACAGCAGTGAAGGTTTCCGTGACTTCGGCAGCCAGACCCCCTATGCCGTGTTTGAAAGTTACGGGCGTTTTCAGAAAGATGCGGCAGCTATTCCGTTTTTAAAATACCGGCAGGAAGCACTGGACAACCAGAAACAGACGGGCAGTGGCAGCAGCAACTGCATCAAATTGATGCCGGGTAAAATCTTCGAGATAAAAAACCATCCCCATAAGCCGCTGAATGTGCGCTGGCAGGTGGTCGGCATTAGCCACCACGGACGTTGCCCGCAGGCACTGGGCGACAGTGGCGGTGAAGGCACCACGCTCTCCAATCATTTCAGTTTTATCGATGGCCTTGCCGACTGGCGTCCGCCTTTCCACTATAAACCGCTGGCAGACGGGGATGAAACTGCCATTGTGGTCGGCCCGAAAGGGGAAGAAATCTTCGTCAATAAAGACGGTGCGATTAAAGTGCATTTTCACTGGAACCGCTACGACCCACCGGATGATGGGGCATCGTGCTGGGTGCGGGTGGCGCAGGGCTGGAACGGTAACGGTTTTGGGTTTATGGCGATACCGCGGATCGGGCAGGAGGTGATTATCTCCTATCTCAATGGTGATATTGACCGCCCGATTGTCACCGGCTGTGTCTATAACGGGCTGAACCGTCCGCCACTGGATTTACCGGCGCAGAAAACCCGCACCACGTTTAAAACCAAGACCCACAAAGGCAAGGGCTTTAACGAACTGCGTTTTGAGGATGCGAAAGACAGCGAGGAAATCTATCTCCACGGCCAGAAGGATTTGACCGCGCACATTGAAAACGATGCTTACTGGCATATCAAACATGATCAGAAGAGCCGCATTGATAACAACCGTTACCACGATATCCGCGCCGATGACCATCATCAGGTGGCGGGTTCTCAAAAAATTACCACCGAAGGGGACGTGTCGCACCGGATTGCCGGCAGCCAGCATATTCAGACCGGGGATGCGACCGTCATTGACAGCGGACAGGAAATCCACCTGAAAAGTGGCGGCAAAGTGGTGCTGGAAGCCGCCGCAGAAATTACGCTGAAAGTGGGCGGCAGTTTTCTGAAAGTCACACCGGCTGGCATTTTGTCTTCAATGATTAATGTCGGGCAGGGTTCAGGCGGCAGCGGACGCGGGGTTTCACTGCAATTACCGGAAGGTGTGGCACCACTCGGACAAGTAGGACAGCTCCCGATGGCGGAAGCGCTTCCGGTCACTGAATTTCCGGTGCAACCGGCTTGTGCAGAACTGGCGCAACAGGATGCCAGTTTAGTCATTAAACCTGTTAAAGAGTAAACACAATGGAAAAAGTTACCACCATGGAGAACACAGAATCTGCAATAAGCTGGCAAGACTGGTTGAATGAACCCAATAAAGCGCCTGTCTTTTTCATTCTCAATTCGCTGGCTAAACCGAATCCGATAGAGCCATTTTACCGCCATGACTGGGTTGAGCAGGCATTTCCGCTGTATAGCGGTACCCCGATGCGCAATATGATGAAACAGAGTCCGTGGTTGGTACAACCAAAGGCTAATCAGTTAGTTCAGATAGGGGCTGTGCTGGATAACCATGCACTCAGTGACAACAGCTGGGGGTGGGCTTACCGCAGCCAGACACCGTGGCAGGAACAGCTTAACCACTGGCAGCAGCGGCAATGGGTCATGATGAATGGCGAGCCGGTATTGTTCCGCATGATGGATGCGCGGATATTGGGCGCACTGATGCCTGCCTTTACGCCCAGCGACTGGTCACTGATGCTGTCGCCTGTCACCGAACTGGTGATAGACAGGCCGCAACCGATGCAGTTTTGCCGCCCCGAAACGTGTAGCGAAGGTAACAGCGAAATCCCGTTTACATTGGGTGAGCACTTGCTGGCAGTCTGGCTACGTTCTCCCTATGGTCTGCAAGCCTTAAGTAGTTCCCTCCATAATGATTTATGGGAAAACCATGGTGCAATGGCGAAACAATGGGATCAGCCAGAAGGCAGTTTAGAACCCCGGATTGAACAGTGGTTGAGACAAAAACTGGAAGCCGGGCAACGTATTGAAAAAGTGTCCAGTCAGGATTACCTGCTGGCAATGGAACAAGAAAAATAACAGGAGCGCCTATTTATGAGTAATGCAAATTCGGTTTATTGTCCTGATTGTAAGAATATGCTGAAGAACAAGATAGAAATTCAGCTTGTCGATGAACATAATAAACCCATTTCTAATATGCCCTATATTTTAAAAAATAGTAAAATTGAGCGTAAGGGAATGACGGATGGAAACGGAATTATCCGAGAAGAAAAATTGCTTGCTTCTCCTTTACGCTTGTTTCTTAGTGGGCAAGAACTTGCAGATGAAATGGAAAAACGTCCATTGAGAATGAAGCGTAATAGTGAATACACACGTTCTACTAAAGCTATGGAGGCCATTTCACCAGTTTTTAAAGAGAGTCAGGAATCAGGCCGCAAGTATTATTACGCAAAGATTGGTGAATTGGTTGATAAAATGCCATTTATTGAAAAATGGAAAAAAGAAGACCCTTTTCCAAGCTACCATTTTCCAGATCGTGAAATTCAGGGGCTTGAAGTTCATCCATCATATACAGGTGAGTATCGTCATGTTATTGAGGTGTGTCCTTTCAGAGCATGGTCTCTGTTGCTACATCATCAAAAAGATTATTCAATAGTTAATGCTTATAACCTTTCATTGATGAGTATATTAACCTATGCTGGCGATAATGATAGCCACACAGGTTCAGTAAATCACTTTTTTAATAAACAGCTACTTGATCTATCACGCTCACCCTATCGGGTCAGTGACCAATCTTTTTCCCCTATTGTTTATGATGTCCCATTTAGTGATCGTTATACAGACATTGTATTTGTTGATTCCAAAAAGCAAGCGATACCTCATGGAGATACCCAATTTTTTTATGTGGCTAATAAGAAAGAAGTTATTGTTGGATGGCGCGGTACTGAAAGTGTTCAAGATGATATAACAGATGTGACATTTCAACCATTGGAACTAGAGTGTACTCCTAAAGGGGTATGTAGTGGTTTTATAGAAAATGGGAAGATTCATAAAGGTTTTTGGGAGGCATATCATCTTGTGGATACAATAGATGTCCCTAAACGAGATGATAAGAAAAAAGTATTTGAACATATAATAGAACTTACAGATAAAAAAAAGCTATTTGTCTGTGGTCATAGTTTAGGTGGTTCACTTGCTTTAATTCATAGCGCACAAATGAAAAAGTATAATCCCTGCCTTTATACTTATGGTATGCCACGCACACTAACCAGAAGCGCAGTTCAAGAAATATCTGAAATTACACACTATCGTCATGTTAATGAAGACGACACAGTTCCTTCTGTGCCTTTTAACAAAGATATGGACAATATTGCATTCCAAGTAGGATCTGCGCCTAATGGAGTACTGATTGAACTGTTTGATAGCCCTATTGCAGAAGAAGCATCCATATGGTATCCGAGTCCAACACTTTTTGCGGGAAGAATTATTGCAAAAGTTTTTAAATCATTTAATAGTAATGATGAGCCATTTTTACATCATGGGAAACTAGTTTATTTTTATGTTTCGTCTTTTTCAGAATCAAAAACTAAACTTTACTTGTTACCATCATTAAGTGAAAAAACCAAAAATAATGCCACAGAATTTATTACACAATATGAGCAAACAAAAGTAGCTGGATTTAAAGAAACTATAATGCAATCACTATATCCAACTAATAATGAGAATGCCACGGATAAAGGTCATTTAGGCGCTTTTGATCACGGTAGTGCTTTATATGCAGATTATATTGATCAGAGATTAAGAGAGTTATGCGCTCTTCTTCCAGATCAAAGACATCAAAGAACTAGTGAAGACTTATCATTTTTAGATACAGCACCTAGCTCTATTGGTGCAATGTTGGGAAGAGAAAAGATTAGTAAACATTATTATCTGATGGAGATCGATAACCAGTTAGCAACCACTTTGGAAGTCACTCGAAAAGACGAAATAGGTTCAGTATCATTACAACGTTATTTTGAAAAACAATAAGAATAATGAGGAATTGATAATATGACGATAAAACTTATACCATTAATATTATTACCATTAACTTTATGTTTGAGTGGATGTGATTTTTTGTCAAGCGCTATCTCAGAATCTTGGAATTCTTATAGAAATGATGCTAACCCATTTTCCCCTCCTCAAAAAAATAAATGGATCATTGTTGAGGGTATTGCTCCCCCAAATACTCAACCTAGCTTAAAAGGTGATTATATCTCAGCCAAGTGTCTTTCCGCTCATCATACTGCTGGTGGTACGCTTTATCATGAGTTTAATCATCATTGGAATGGTTTTAATATATTGGTTGATCCAAAGACAGGTTACTTCAAAGAGAAAATGCCTTTTGATGGAGGTGGATGGTGCCAATGGAAAATCAGTGCTATTTCATTATCCCTTCATTACACTGATGTTAATCATCTGAGAAAAGGTGCAATATCTTATGATGGAACAGGGATATATACCACCATAAATGATGTAGAAAAAAAACAGTCCAGTATAAAAAAAGAACTTAACATAATTGACTATAAACCTAAAATTTATCCTTTCTTAAGAAAACATTACGCCAATACTGATAAAATCGGGTTATACGGTGAGAGCGGTGGAATGACTACTTTTAGATTAAATTTAACAGAAGATAACGAGTGGAAAATAATCTATAAACCTATTTTAGATGAAACAAAGATGCCTAAGATTATTATCCCAGCTGGCAATGAACCATCCAGAGTTGAATACCCTGATGGAAAGGTGGATTTAGACAGAGATTCTATTGATTATTGGAAAATAAATAACACATCACAATGGGAATAGGCAGAGATTTAAAATGGCAAAAAAACCTTTATTTTATTAAACGATACTACCGATCACGGTGGAAAAGTGATTACCGCTATCTGTGGCTATACTTATAAAGGCATTCCGGTTGCTGGGGAAACGGATTTAGTTGAATGCTCTAAATGTGAAGGAGTTTTTCCCATTGTTGAAGGCAGTGAAAATCTAAAGAGTCATGGAAAAGCGATTGCCGTGGAGGGGTATGCACATCGCTTGTGGTGCTAGATTGATTGCCAGCCAGAAAGAGTTTCTCGCCTGACAAACCACACTGACGCGCTACGCTTGTCATCTCCGAGCTACCGGGCTAATACATTAACCCAGTAGCTCGGAGAGCTGAAAAAAACATAACCGTCACTATCGATTATTTTTATATAACTGCACAGTTTTTCACGGGATAACGGGGTAAATGACCTATTTATTATATATTTCATTACGTTACTTTATCCCATGTTATCCCAGCCTATCCCGTAACATCATGTCACTAATTTAAATTATTTAAAATTCAATAAATTACAACCTACCAGAGAAAAATCTTTTTCGGGATAACTTCCACTGTCACAATATCTCTTTATTTGTAATCACATAATATTACGGGATAGCGCGGGATAATACGGGATAAGTAAAATATCTATAACTAACTGATATATATTAAAATTAATCTCTATTATCCCAATATCCCGTTATCCCAATGTTTTGTTCTCTTACGTGAGGTTAATCCTCATCCCTGAAAATCAGCACCACAAACCGTCCCTGAGTTCCATTCACTGAAATGGTTTTACTGATAAAACGGTCTTTCTCTGCTTTAACCAACATTCCGGCCTCTTCTAAGGCTTCAAAGCCAGATTTCTTCTGTAATCCCTGCAATATTTCTGCTTCAAATACACTGGGGATAATATGGTATTCCGCCTGTCCATCATGACGGCGGTTATGCACCAGATACCCGGCAAGATCACTAATCCTCATGGCGTGTGAGGTATCAATATCCCCGTTTGGCCTGCCGTAGGTATAAGGTTGAAAGCGTGACAGCCCGTATTTCTGGATAAAGTCACGCGTTCTCGTGATCACCTGATATTTTTCCCGGTTTCCGATGCCAAAATCAGCTAACCAGTCATCGAAACTTTGCTTTACCGCAGCATGACACGCATCTTTATTCCAGCCGGTAATATGGGTTGCCAGCTCTCCAACGGCATCCAGTAACGCGAAACGCACGGCAACGCGCTTGACTTGCGCTGAGGCTTCTTCTGGCAGGTTATCAAGCCACTCTTTTTCTTTACGGGCAGTCATTTCTATTGCCTGCTCCTGATTCTCAGACAACCACCGAATCCATTCACGACCCGCAGCACCACAATAGCGTTTGGATTCCCGTTTGATGGCTCTTGCATGAGAATCACCATCCTCATAGCCATTGAAAAATGCCGTATCAATAAAGGGCACACTGAGCAGCCTGACAAGCTGTCCGGCTTTTGGGGTGATCCCACCTTTTATCAGAAACGTTTCTAAATCTTCCTCGCCTGTCGAAAGGGCAGCAATCTTCCAACGGATCACTGCACGGTTCCCACCTTCCCGTTTCCCCTGAATTTTGCCGACACCGTTAAACAGACTGTAGGCACTGTTAGCGACTTCTTTCGGGTTAGAACTTTGCCCGATTTCGTCAATCGGCATAAAACCATCGTTACGGGCTGCGGCTTCGTTGTTTAACCCGTGGTTAGTACCGTGCCATGATAATTTCAGCTCTTCGGGATCACCGTATAAGCTGCTGGCCGCTTCAACGGTGGTGGTTTTCCCTGCGGAGGATTGGGCGAATAAATGCACACCGAAGCAGGTCCCGCCTGTTAGTGAATTAAGTGGGGCAGACAATCCCACCAGTACGCCCAGTATCATTGAGCGGTTGCCTTGCAGTAATGACGCAACGTGTGTTTTCCACTGTTCGGTGCTTCCTCTGACCACATAACCGGCAATGGCGGAGGTACCACCACTGAACGCCACAGGCATATAAGGTTGGCCGATGATTTCACCGTCCGGCATGACATATGCGCCGCAGTGCCAGCCTGCTTTCTGTGTCACAACCCATTCACGGCGATCGCCGCTGCGTTGCAGATGCTCAGCTAAAACAGGCAACAGACTGTTTTTTACGGTGATGTTCATTCCTCGTGAACGTAATCTAGCCCAACCAACCGGCATCCCGATTTCACGGCGGGGAAGTGCCTCAACAATACATTTTCCTGTGCCTTCCTGACGTAGCTTAATAATGAGATAACCTTCGCTACCATCATTGCCAATGCCAACGATTTCCATGTAATCGCTCAGCCATTTTTCAACTTCGACGATTTCGCCACCTTGTTCTTTCGGTTCAACCCAGTAAATTCCATTCTTGCGGATATCGATATGAGGTTTTAGCGGATCGTATTCTTTCTCTTGGTATTCATCTGA
The DNA here is from genome assembly GCF_037996745.1 of Xenorhabdus siamensis. NCBI lineage: Bacteria > Pseudomonadati > Pseudomonadota > Gammaproteobacteria > Enterobacterales > Morganellaceae > Xenorhabdus > Xenorhabdus siamensis. The sequence goes on along the minus strand of NZ_JBBMXE010000006.1, from coordinate 49,067 downwards.
ATGAGTGGTTACAGAGTTTGGCACTGCTACATTCCCTGCCGCCTGATATAACCCATTACTGAATACCTGCTTTGCTGCCTCAATACCATGTTGCTGGCGATAATCATCCCAATCAGCTTTGTATTCCGTTGGTGGCAACGTAACCCAACCATTCACTGCAAGGGCCGCTTTTTCTGCTGAAACCTTGCCGATATTTACTTTTGGTCTGCCGTTCTTATCCAGTTCGTCGGGGTGATGCCAGTCATTATCTGCTGCCAGAATAATTTTCGTGTCCGGCCAACGCTCCCTAACGGTTTTAGCGACAGAATACAAATTGCCAGCATCCAGCGCCGCCAGAACAGTGCCTTTATAGAGCTGGCTAACCGTCAGTGCAGTGGCATAACCCTCGGTAAGGATTAGCGTGTCGGGATTTTTTTCCAGTTCTGATACAGTAATAAATGCGCCTTTCTTCCGGCTGCCAGACAGTAATTTTTTCTCACCGTCAGGTTTGATGATCTGTGCACCAGTGACCTTTTTATCTAACGCTGCCAGTGCCAATAATAGGGAACCATCTTCCAGTAAACGTTGATTATGGTGTTGTAGTCCCTTTGCAGCCAGATAGGGAGATTGCCCCACGACAGTCTGCGCCATCAGTGCTGCGACTCTTTCGGCAATCGGCTGTACTGGATAAGTGATTTCTTTGGCTGGTTTGGATTCTGGCAAAGGTAATGCCAGTACGTTAGCAACAATCTTAGCAGCCTCAAGAACTGAGATACGGTTGGTTTTCGCTACTAAATCCAATCCATCGCCGTAGTTCGGAAGATCACACTGGCGACAGTGCCAGTTGCCGTGATGGTGGTCATCAATAAAGTGAAAACGGTCGGTGCCGCCGCAGACAGGGCAAGCGCTATGTTTACCCTTTGCAGGAATATCGATACCACAGGCAGGTAACAGATTTTCCCAATGGTACATAGCGGATTGCTTCACGGTTTGGATAAATTCGAGCGGTTTTTGGCTGTCTGATTTATCCAAAGATGTCAATTTAGGGCGAGTTTGGTTATGCTGTGTATCAGCCATTATCGTTACTCCAATTAACGGTTATTGGTCAGACGCCTCAGATGTGTTCCAGCACACTGGGGCGTTGTTTTTTCATATTGATATAGGTAATGTGTAATGACACATAAACACATTACAGTGAGTGTAATTGACATGTCAACACACAAAAATACTCGTCGGGGCAATCCCCCATTCCAATTCAGACTTGATCCTGAACTACGGGCGCTCATGGAAATAGCCCAGGCACAAGATGGCGATGAGTCTTTAGCTGCGTGGATTAAGCGCATTGTCCGTAGAGAATTGCAATCAAGAGGTATTGAATCTAACCTCTGAAAAAAGCAAGTTAAGGGTAGGCAAGTGCTACCCTTAGTTTTTGTATTCTTATCAAATGGTAGGTACATGTCATTAAATTCCACGAGACTCAGCAATCCGCTGATCTACCCAGCCATCAATTTCTGATTCAACAAATGCAACCGAACGAGGGCCGATTTTGACTTGTTTCGGGAATTGACCTTCTTTAATCAGCCTGTAGATCCATGCCTTGCTATAGCCTGTTCTGCGCTGAACTTCTGGCAGGCGAATAAGACTTTCTTTAGATGTTGTCATTGTTGTCATTGTTGTCATGTATACCCCCTGTTATCGAGTCCTTGAAATGCCTTGGTAGACGTTATTTGATGACAGAGGATTATTTAAAAATTCTGTTTAATTGAAAGCGTAAACTCTTTATGCAATTCGTAAAATTAAATGCGAGGTATTGACTGTATGAAAAACAGTCCTGCGTGCCACGGGCACAGAAGATTAAAAAGCAATCATATGTATAATGAATGCTTTTTATTAATGAATTGAAAAATAAGGGAATATATTATTTATGCAGAGCGTGAAGCTTTAATTATTTATTTTTTGTATGAAAAATAGTCTTTGTTGTCTTGGGCAACAACGTTTAAAAAACCATCTTTTGTATAAATTTAAATCAAAATAAAGGTAAAATAAATTGTTGACAAGATCAGAACATAAAATTCTTATCAGTTTATGAGCCGAATAAAAAATAGCCTCAAAAAGGATGAAATATCACCATATGATGATAGTTATACTATGGTGGATTTATTCATTACTCTATTTGGCAGTATTCTGTAGAAAGGTACGGCTAAATCTGATAGTCAGCGGGCATCGGGCATCGCTAGACACATGTATGTAGCATGACATCTGATCCCAAATAATGCTTAAAGTATTTGATGACGTCCCTTTCTGATCACGGAGCATTAGCATGTTGGACAATGCAACATGTATAACGAATCGAGTATACCTATCAGACCAAAAAACTGTTCACAGCGCTGAAACAATGCATCTTACTGTTAAGATAAATTTAAACACTGATAAATAGATATGATATCTTCAAACAATAACACTATGAAAATAATGTAAGTATTTAAAGTACATTTCCGAATCTTCTGAGATATGCAATGACAACACCAAACACAGTAAACTATCCAATCCCAGCAGACTGGCAACATTTTGAACGTTTAAGCGTTGCAATCATGAGCGCAATCTTCCAAAAACGTTTCCGTCAGTACGGTAGAAGTGGACAGCGTCAGGATGGCGTGGATCTATATTGTAAGCATAACGGTACATTTATCGCAGTCCAGTGTAAAGGGCGAAATCAGGGATATGGCAGTCGCCTGTCTTCTGAAGACATCAACAATGCTGTAAAAAGTACAGAAAAATTCCCACATAAAATTGACGAGTTTTATATTCTCACTACGGGGCCGGACGATAAAAACCTCGAACAAAGAGCTTTTGAGCTCAGTTGTTCTCACAGCGAGACAGACAGTTTCACCGTACATGTATTTGGCTGGCAAACGCTTGAGAATATTATCCGCGAACATGAGTCTATCCAACATGCATTTTATCGCGGATTTTTTAAAAGATTCTCCATAAAGCAATACAGCACACTGATTGCCACAGGCTGCTTGCTTATTACTTTAAGTATTCTGGGTGTCTACAGATATGTGAATTATTACAGTGAAACGTCAGCACAACGAAAAGCAACATCTAAAGATACTGAAGAATTCGTGGCACTAAATGATAAGCTCATCAAGATCTATAATCATTGTGATGAGATGATGAATACCAACATACTTTCATCCTCATTTGAGCTCAAACAATTCTGTACTGTCCCCATTGCAAAGCAACTTGACTCTATTGATAAATTTGTTCAAAAAGCAAGCCTGAATATTGATGCTAAGGCATATGACAACATGAGAGGAATGATTGAAGTTTTGCGTGAGGATCATCGGCAGGGATTAATTGCCGTGGAAATGACTAGATTTTTTGAAGACAATATCATTCGAAGCCAGAAGGAAATGTGTTTACCTGAAAAACAGCGGAACAAAGATGTTTTCAAAGGAACGAGAACAGCAGCAGAGAATGCTGTAAATCAGCAATTGCAGTTTTATTACGTTATGAATGATTTTATCCTTCCGGGGATGGAGTCGATGAAAGCTATTGCGTTAACATCTGCCCGACAGATAAATGACCAACCAGTTCCTCACAGTATGCTTGATCAGGCAAATCGTCTTAGTGGGATCCTGAAAGAGCGTTCCGGGTACAAGCTTAATAAATCCCAGACCCCATTCACCTTGTCAGTAATGAAAATCTATAGTAGTTGTGACATTAAAATGTCAGTTCCACTTCCAGATCCTGTCGAGGAATTTCGTTGGAATGATGTTCTGATGCGTAGCATTGGTATGTCATTTCTTGGAAGGAACAGCGATGCTCAGGAATTGGTGAAATGTGGCGTTTTCCGGGCAGAGGCTCCGGAGCACTTCAGAAAGGAAGAAAATGAAATTAGGAAGAAGGCTAAATCCTTATAAAGCGGCGATCATCAAGTAATTCTGGCACAATATCCGTAACCAATAAGCGCATACCCTGAATTACCTCACCGTGTAACTTTCAGGGTGTGAATGACTATATCTGGCACTGAGCTGACTATCAGATTATAGATGAAATAATACAACTATGGGTTGTATAAAAAGCAGACTTTGTTGGCACTACCAACAAAGTCTAAAAAATCATCTTTTATTCAGTATATTATAACCTGAATTCTGATGTGGATGATAGGGAGCCTGTACGCGAATTATCAAAAGATCTCACGGGTTCTCTTTACGGCGACAAAGGATATCTGAGTCAGGAATTGGCGGATGATTTAGCTAAAACGGATATCACCTTTATCACGAAAAAGCGCCGCAACATGAAAGCGCTTGCACTGGCTGAGTGGGATAAGGTTATGCTTAAAAAGCGTTTTATCATTGAAACGATTAATGGACAATTAAAAAACGGCTCTCAATTAGAACATTCTCGTCACCGAAGTATAACCGGTTTTTTGTTAACCATTTTAACGGGATTGATTGCTTACTGCCTTAAAGAGAAAAAGCCATCACTGAAAATTTTCTACTCAGAAGAAGATATTTCAGTAATAGCTTAAGCGGAATTGGGGTTATTATAAGTATTAATAAATGTTACTTCCGGCGTTTCTTAGCAAAATCATACGGCGTGATATGTTTTTCGCGGTTGGCATCCAGATAATCGGCCCACCATTGCACCATCAGTCGCCGTTCATCCAGATGTTTAGAGGTGTGAATATAGGCGGCTCTGACGTTTTTTCTTTCCACATGGCTTAACTGGCGTTCGATGGCGTCATCGTTCCATAATCCTGATTCTCCCATTGCACCACGTGCCATTGTTCGGAACCCATGCCCGCAAACATCGGTTTTGGTGTCGTATCCCATGCCACGAAGGGCATTATTAACCGTGCTTTCACTCATGACCTTTTGTGGATCGTGATCGTTAGGGAACATGACTTCACAATCACCACTCAGCTCGCGCAATGACTTGAACAAAATGACAGCCTGACGACTCAAAGGAACAATATGCTCCGTTTTCATTTTCATGCCTCGTTCGGAGAATTTAACGCCTTCAATGGTTTTTCTTGTGGCAGGGATTTTCCAGACTGCATTTTCAAGATCGAGTTCTTCCCAACGCGCAAATCTCAGTTCACTGGAACGGACGAACGTTAATAAAGTCAGCTCCACCGCGATACGGGTGATTAAACGTCCACGATAGCGAGAAAGTCGGCTCAAAAATTCAGGTAAACGTTCGTGGGGCAGGGCGGGGTGATGTTTAGATTTAACAGTAGAAAGTGCACCAGCCATATCATTAGCCGGATTGGAATCAAGGATATCATTCTGAACGGCATAACGCATGATGGAAGTGACACGTTGCTGTAATCGCTGGGCAATATCATGTTTTCCATCAGCATCAACGGTTTTGATCGGCGCTAACAGTTGGCTTGTCCGTAAAGTGGAAATATCAAGCTTGCCAATATGCGGAAATATATAATGTTCAAGGCTGCGTAGAATGCGGTTGCCGTGATCTTCGCTCCAGCGTTTGTTGCTGGCGTGCCAGTCACGGGCGACCTTTTCAAAGGTATGTTTTCCCTTTACTCCAGCATGTGCGTCTTTTTTCTCGGCTTTGGGATCAATCCCTTGAGCAATTAGCTTTTTTGCTTCATCTCGTTTGGTGCGAGCATCAGCTAAAGAGATGGCCGGATAGACACCGAAAGCCAGTCGGTCTTCTTTTTTATCGGTGGGGCGGTAGTACTTCATACGCCAGTACTTCGAGCCGCGTGTCGTGACTTCTAAATAGAGGCCACCACCATCAGCGAGTTTGTAGGTTTTTTCTTTGGGTTTTGCTGTTTCGATTTGTCGTGCGTTTAGTTTCATTATAAGGGGCACATTTAAAATAGAAGTGTAGGTGCCCCTGATTATGCCCCGCCGTGCATATTGATTGCAATAGACTAGAGTAGACCTAAAAAGAAAAGACCTGATTGATTAATCAGGTCTTTCTAGGAGTTAGTTTACTAGTGTAGACGTTAGTAAACTTATATTTGGTGCCCAGGGCGGGACTTGAACCCGCACAGCCTTAAGGCCGAGGGATTTTAAATCCCTTGTGTCTACCGATTTCACCACCTGGGCTGAATCTGGAGGCGCGTCCCGGAGTCGAACCGAGGTAGACGGATTTGCAATCCGCTGCATGGCCACTCTGCCAACGCGCCCTTTTTGGAGCGGGAAACGAGACTCGAACTCGCGACCCCAACCTTGGCAAGGTTGTGCTCTACCAACTGAGCTATTCCCGCCTTTCTTTCGAACCACTTGATTTACTTAATTTATTTTGTAAACCTCATGTGCCGTTCGATGCGTTGCATTCTACTTATTTCACGAAATGAGTCAATACAATTATTTATAAAACCGGTTCGTTCGGTGATTTTTGCGTCACTTAGATCAGGTTTCACGCAAATCACCCCATGCAGCACTCAAATATTGAAACATTGACCAGAATGTTAAGATTGCTGCAGCGTATAATAAGATGAACCCACTAACTTCGAATTCAACATTAGGACGCCATAATAAAGCAACCAATGCAGCCATTTGTGCGGTTGTTTTGAATTTTCCCATCCAGGAAACTGCTACACTGCTGCGTTTTCCCAATTCAGCCATCCATTCCCGAAGGGAAGAGATAATGATCTCTCGTGCAATCATTGTTGCTGTCGGTAAGGTTATCCACCAGGTGTGATAATATTCAGTTATCAATACCAATGCGGTAGCAACCATTACTTTATCTGCAACTGGATCAAGAAATGCACCAAAACGTGTCGTCTGTTTCCATAAGCGGGCAAGAAAACCATCAAACCAATCTGTCGCAGCAGCGACAATAAAGATGATGGCGCATAACATCGGTGCCCATTGGAAAGGCAGATAAAACGCCAAAACAAAAAACGGGATTAAGGCAATACGAAACAGGGTAAGCCATGTTGGAATATTTAATTGCATAATGCTTAGTAACTATCTGGCCATGTAAAGTTTATTAGTATGGTGCATCAATACTCTTAGTGTTTCAACGCATTATAGATTTTTTCTGCCAGTGAATAAGAGATAGAAGGCACTTTTGCGATCTCTTCTACACTTGCGTTGCGTAAGGGCTGTAATCCTCCCATATATTTTAACAGCATTTGTCGACGTTTTGGCCCAATTCCTTCTATAGATTCCAGTGTACTGGTCTTTTTCATTTTTTCCCGGCGTTGACGATGACCTGTTATAGCATGGTTATGAGATTCATCACGAATGTGTTGAATGACGTGTAATGCTGGCGAGTCAGAAGGAAGAGCTATGCCTTCGCTTTCTACTGTGAAAAAAAGAGTTTCCAAACCTGCTTTACGGTCACTCCCTTTTGCTACACCAATCAGTTTGGGATGTTCTTTATTCCATTCGACATTTAATGAGTGAAAAACGTCTATTGCTTGCGTTAGCTGTCCTTTGCCACCGTCTATAAAGATGATGTCAGGGATTTTGGCTGAATCAATTGCTTTGCTGTATCGACGATGCAAGACCTGATTCATCGCAGCATAGTCATCTCCTGCTGTTATTCCCGTTATGTTATAGCGACGATATTCAGAACGCACCGGGCCATTACTATCGAATACAACACAGGATGCAACAGTTTGTTCACCCATAGTATGGCTAATGTCGAAGCATTCCATTCTGTGAATTTTTTCAATACCCGCAAATTCGGCAAGTGCTGCCAGGCGTTGGTGAATTGTCGATTGCTGAGAAAGTTTAGCGGTTAATGCTGTGGCTGCATTGGTGCGTGCCAGTTTGAGGTAGCGGGCTCTGTCACCTCTTGGGCGCGGTTGAATATGAACTTTTCTGCCGGATAAGGAAGAAAGGGAGCTTTCCAATAATTCTTTTTCCGGTAACGAGAAATCCAACAAAATCGCTGTTGGTAATGTCCTGCTCTGGCTGCCCTGAAGGTAAAATTGACCAAGGAAAGTTTGTACTACTTCATCTAATTTAGTACCGATTGGGATTTTGGGATAGTAACTACGGCTACCCAAAATTTTGCCCTGACGAATGAATAAAACATGCACACATGCCATGCCAGCGTCAAAAGCAACACTGATAGCATCCAGATCATCTTCTCCACCAGAGACGAACTGCCGTTCAGTAACTTGCCGGACAGCTTGGATCTGATCACGATAACGTGCTGCATCTTCAAAGTTAAGTTGTTTGCTTGCATCTTCCATTCTTTTAATCAGCTTGGTCAGTACCTGCTGGTCTTTACCGGATAGAAACAGGCGGACGTATTCTACCTGCTGCTGATACTCTTCATCTGTCACAAATCCTTTGACACAAGGGGCAAGGCAGCGGCCAATCTGATATTGCAGGCAGGGTCTGGAACGATTGCGGTATACGCTGTCTTCACATTGACGAATGGGAAATAATTTTTGCAAAAGTGCTAATGTGCCACGTACTGCATGGGAATTTGGAAATGGCCCAAAATATTCCCCCTTAGCATGTTTGGCTCCACGGTATATGGCCAGACGAGGGTGTATATCACCACTTAGGAAAATATACGGGTAAGACTTATCGTCCCGCAGTAATACATTGTAGCGGGGCTGATAAAGTTTGATGTAGTTGTGTTCAAGTAGAAGTGCTTCTGTCTCTGTATGAGTTATGGTGACATCGATTTGGGCGATATTTTTCACCAGCGATTCTGTTTTGCGACTGCCAACTTGTGCACGAAAATAGCTGGATAGCCGCTTTTTCAGATCCTTGGCTTTACCGACATAAATTACTGTACCAGTGGTATCATACATCCGATAAACACCTGGTTGACTGGTTACTGTTTTTAAAAATGCCTTTGAATCAAATTGCTCTGCCACGATTTACCGCCCATCACTGTTATCATCCACTATGATTTATCATATTGGGTGCATCAAGCAAACCACAGCGTATTGCTATATGAGTTAATTCTACATCACCCTTGATATTTAATTTGTTAAACATCCTATAGCGGTAGCTGTTTACTGTTTTCGGACTGAGGTTGAGTAACGTCGATATCTCATTCACCTTTTTACCCTGAGTTATCATTGTCATGATTTGGAGTTCTCGTTCAGACAGTTCATCCAACGGATTCTCTTTTTGCGGGGATAGCTGATCAAGTGCCATCCGTTGGGCAATATCAGGGGAGAGATAACGTTGCCCTGCATAAACTGTTCGGATAGCGTTGATCATATCCTGAGGCGTTGCTGCTTTACTTAAATACCCTCTGACTCCGGCCTGCATCACTTTTGTCGGCAGGGAACTGTCTATGTGGATAGTCAACATAATTACGCGGGTATCCGGTGAATAGCGGATGATCTTTTTCGCAGCTTCAAGGCCTCCTATTCCCGGCATTCCCATATCCATCATAACGACATCCGTGTTGTTTGACCTGCACCATTTAACGGCATCTTCTCCGCTACTGGCTTCTCCTATAACTTTAATTCCCCGTACGTCATCAAGTATGCCTTTCACGCCAATGCGAACTAGTTCGTGATCATCAACTAATAAAACATTAATCAAACAACTTCTCCACCAACGTAATATCTACTGAAAATAGCGACAAATTAAGAAAACCCCAATGGATACACTGAATTTATCTTTATGATTTTTATAATATAATTTGATATGGAGTGACTTTGACGCTCAAACCAAATTAAATTGTTCTTGATAAAGACTATATTATACTGAGATTAGTGTAAAACAGAAATAAAATTGTTACATATCAATAGAATAAATGTAAAAGCAATTATTTTTTATGAGATGTATTTGTTATAAAGCTTATTTATCTTGAAAAATGCAACGAGGGTAATTTCCCCTCATGTTAATGATTATTAAATAAGTTAAGAATATCTTGTTTAGTCAACATTGGTGTTTTTTCAACAAAGTTGTAATAGCCGGGTTTGCTGTCGACAAAGATCTGTTTAGATAATTTTCCTGAGTTACTATTTTCAAATAGTGCAACTGGAACAATATAAGTACCAGGTTGATGCAGATGGTAAAAGAGGTGAGTTCCACAGTTTTTACAGAAAGCCCGCTCTGCCCACTCTGAAGATGGATAGATTGAAACATTCTCATTACCCGCTATTTGCAAATCGTTTTTGCAATCTACAGATAAAAACGGGCCTCCACTCCATTTCTGGCATGTTTCACAGTGGCAGGCATTGATATTTTCGATACTTTGGTTAGTTTTTATTTCTACTGCACCACACAAGCAATGGCCTTTATTCATTATTCTACCTTATATATTTGAGATGATTATTTAAAATTTTATACCAATATGATTGAGGAAGGATTATTTTGTTTTGTTATAATTGTCACATTTATCACAATAATTTGCTGGTTCGGTGCAGCATAAAGTAAGAATGATGAATTATTTCTTCTTACCCTCGTCTTCATCGTCATCATCAATATGCCAGCTATGCAATATACGATGAACAAATGGTGTAACCACCAATCCGACAGCAATGAAAAAGATCGCTTGTAGAAATAAGCCATAAACAGCCGCAAAATATTTTCCCAGTGTACTGGTTGGCTCAATATGTAGGCTTTGCGTTCCAATCATTGAAATAGAATTTAAAAGTGCATCAGGAATAGCATGGCTTTCAATCAGGAAAAAGCCCAATACTCCAGGAATAATACCGATTAAGAAAATGATAAGAGCATGAAGAAAGAAACGTAAGAGTCGTAAAAGAAAATGATCCAGGCTAATTAATTTGTCAGTAAATTTCTCCATACTGAGACCTCCACCAATAAATCTTTTATCTTTTCAATAATGATTATCTGAGTAAACTTGCCAGTATAAATATTATAGCCTGTTTAATATTATTTTTATTCTTTCACCGTTTAAATTTCCTTTTTCTGAAAGGAAAAATAAAAGGAGAGTTTATTTAAGTACGCACCATCACAAAAATATAGGTAATGTTCATATGGTTCAAAAAATAATCTTGAGATTATTATAATATGCCTAATAAATTTCGAGCTTCATCACGGTGGCAAGAGAACAAATCCCCAGAAACATAGTCTATTATGTGACCAGGGATTTGTTCTTTTACAGAGTATTAGTTAAGCACTTGATAGAAGTGTATATGGTCGTCTGGATATTTTTAATTCAAGGATATTTGCTACAGCATCGATAACCGGGTCATTATTATCATCAATAAAGAAGTGGCTACCTTCAAAAATGATGACTTTTTTATCCTGCCCGAAAAAATCAAACCAGGAATAAAGTTCTTGCTCTGCTACCAGCGCATCATTTGTTCCGCCGAATACCGTTAGAGGGCAAGCCAAAGATGCTGTACCAGAATAGTAATATTCTTCTGATATTTTAAAATCAGCCTTTATGGCAGGTAAAATCAGTGAGAGTAATTCATCATTATCAATAAGCTCTTGATTAATACGCCCAAATTCCTGCAATGCAATAGTAAACTCTTTATCTTCTAGAGCGCTTATTGGTTTTCGGATGGCGGAAACTTGCGGTCCCCTGCTACCTGAGGCGATAAATTCAATGGGTAACGGTAATGATTCTGCATCGATTTTTCTTAACAGTTCAAAAGCTATCCGGCTGCCTAAACTGTGCCCTAAAAAGATGTATGGTATATTCAATAGTGGCTTAATATTGACATATAAGTCTTCAATCAGGCTCTGCATATCGTCATAAGGCTTTTCCTTGAATCTTGCTCCCTTACCTGGTGGTTGAATAACTAAAAATTCAACATTTGCTCTGATTTTTCTGGCAAAAGGAACAAAAGTTGAGCTACCGCCTCCGGCATAAGGAAAACAAAATATCCTGATTTCTGGATTAAGAACATGGTTGAGTTTAATAAAATATGGGGAGTAGTCTTTGTTCACAATCGGATCCCATTATTATTTTTTTAGGTAGATTAAAATAAGCAGATTTGATTATTTCTGATTTCTCATTAGCAGAATGCTACCGTCCCTGGAGCATTCTATCCAATATTAAAATATAATTCTTTTTGGGTTTTTTTATTATGATAATAAGATTTTATGAAATAAGACAGGAAAAGTGGTTTTGTAATTATTTTATTGAATATATTGAATTTTTCATTCTTGCTAAATGGGTTGCAACACCTTAGTTAACTATATTGATATGATTTTTTGTAATATCAATCACTGAATAACTACAATTTTGGTGATGATATTGTGTTTTATCTTCCCGTAAATTATCCCCTTTTAACTGCCATCAGTGATGGCTGTGTACGGCCATGTGTAAACAGGCATACCATTTATCGCTGCTATTCGTCCTAAACTTTGTATATAACTGATGGCTCTTTGCACTCCTTTCAATGGCCGATTCTCCCTCAGGTATAACTATCGTTGGATTGCACAATCCAAAATAACCACTATATTTAATCAATGTGATTTTAATCTAAAAATTTATATTTTCATAAATAGTTAGTTAATGTTATTAATTTATTGATATTCATGTTACGACTCATACAGTACTGTGAAAAATTAAGTTCAATGCAATGTTATAGCAGTGATAACCGTTTAATTTTTCTGATTGTGTCAATCATTCTATGGCAAGCGCCAGGTAACACTAAGTTCTTTTGTCATTTTGATAGGAAAACATTATGAAGGTATTGATAGCAAAAAACGAAGTGGGTACAAGGCATCATAGTTATTATATCGAAAATGCAGTACACCGCTTGGCAGATAAGTTAATTGAACGGGACGTTGATGTTGTTATTGCAGACTCTATTGATGACAGTTATACGATAATTGCAGCCAACGAGCCGTTTGATTGTTTAATGGTAAGTTGTGCATTGATGGATGATGACTTATTTCAGCAGATCCAAAAATTACTGAATAAACTGTTTGAGCGTCAGGAAAATGTACCAGTATTTCTATTAAGCGACCGGGAAAAAGCTGTATTTTTATTAAATCATGAGATGTTGGAAAAATTAGCCGAATTTGCCTGGATACTTGAAGATTCTCCAGATTTTATTGCCGGCAGGGCTATTGCAGCCATGCACCGCTATCGCCAACAATTATTACCGCCATTGATGTTAGCTTTGATGAATTACAGAAAAGTCTATGAATATTCCTGGGCAGCACCAGGGCATCAGGGTGGTGTTGGGTTTAATAAAACACCCGTTGGTCGCATTTATCATGATTATTACGGAGAGAATCTTTTTCGTACGGATATGGGAATTGAGCGATCTTCACTGGGGTCGCTGTTGGATCACAGTGGGGCATTTGGCGAGAGTGAAAAAAACGCGGCCAGAGTATTTGGTGCAGACCATTCTTATTCTGTTGTTGTCGGTACATCAGGCTCTAATCGTACGATAATGCAAGCCTGCATGACAGAAGATGACATCGTTATCATCGACCGTAATTGCCATAAGTCCATTGAGCAGGGGCTTATTTTGACAGGGGCAAAGCCTGTTTATATGCTGCCGAGCCGTAACCGATATGGCATTATCGGCCCCATTTATCCACAGGAAATGGAGGCTAAGACACTCCAGAGAAAGCTGAAACAGAGCCCACTAACTAAAGATAGGGTGAAGCAAAAACCCGTTTATACCGTTGTGACGAATTGTACTTATGATGGTGTTTGCTATAACGCCAAACATGTACAAAACCTGCTGGATAAAAGTGTCGATAGAATACATTTCGATGAAGCATGGTATGGTTATGCCCGTTTTAACCCTATCTATCATGATCATTATGCCATGCGGGGTGATCCTAAAAAGCATAAAGGGCCAACCGTTTTTGCCACTCATTCATCTCATAAGCTATTGAATGCACTTTCGCAAGCCTCTTTCATTCATGTACGTGATGGCCGCAATCCGATTGATTTCTCAAGATTTAATCAAGCCTATATGATGCATGCGACAACATCGCCTTTGTATGCGATCTGTGCCTCAAATGATGTTGCTGTCTCAATGATGGATGGTAACAGTGGTTATTCTTTGACACAGGAAGTGATTGAGGAAGCAGTCGATTTTCGTCAGGCATTGGCGCATCTATATCGGGATTTTGGTAAAAAGGGCGATTGGTTCTTTAAACCCTGGAATCAGGAGAAAGTGACAGATCCTGCGACTGGTAAGAAAATTGCTTTTGCTGATGCACCAAAAGAGTTACTGACCAAAGAACAAAGCTGCTGGACGATGGATCCGGGCGATAGTTGGCATGGGTTTGAGGATTTGCCTAATGACTGGAGTATGCTTGATCCTATCAAAGTCAGTATCCTGACACCGGGTATGGGGGATAATGGTAAGTTACTAAAACAGGGTATACCGGCAGCGTTAGTGACGGCATGGTTAAGTCAACATGGTATTGTTCCGACGCGCACGACTGATTTTCAAATCATGTTCCTGTTCTCAATGGGAATTACCAAAGGGAAATGGGGGACTTTGCTGAATACCTTACTGTCTTTCAAACATCACTACGATGCGAATACACCTATGAGTAAAGTATTACCTGATTTGGTGAACGAGCATCAAAAAGCATATGGCAAGTTAGGAGTAAAAGATTTAGGCGATAAAATGTTTGCTTATTTATATAAGAATAATCCGGGTGAGAAACTGAATCAGGCTTATGCTGCGTTACCTGAAATTGATATGACACCACGAGCGGCTTATCAGGCGATTGTGACTAATAATGTGGAATTGGTAGCACTCGATAAACTTCCCCATCGCATTGCGGCGAACTCCATTATTCCTTATCCACCTGGTATTCCCATGTTGATGTCAGGGGAAAACTTCGGTGACAAAAACAGCCCGCAAATTGGTTACTTGCATGCGTTGCAAAAATGGGATCGTGAATTCCCTGGCTTTGAGCATGAAACGGAAGGAACGGAGATTATTGATGGTATTTATCACGTCATGTGTATAAAGCGTAAGGGAAAATAAACTATGGCTACGATTGCAGATACCAAAAAAGTGGGTTTAATCCCCGTTACGCTGATGGTAGCGGGGAACATCATGGGATCGGGAGTTTTTCTGCTACCGGCGAGTCTGGCAGCAACGGGAGGGATTGCTATCCTGGGATGGCTGGTGACCATCATTGGTGCGGTTGGGCTATCTATGGTATATGCCAAGATGTCTTCATTAGATGATAGCCCAGGTGGCTCTTATGCCTATGCCAGACGAGCTTTTGGGCCATTTTTAGGTTATCAGACCAACGTGCTTTACTGGCTGGCCTGTTGGATTGGTAATATTGCTATGGTCGTAATTGGGGTCGGTTACATCAGTTATTTTTTCCCTATCCTAAAAGATCCAATCATTTCTACATTCACCTGTATAGCGATACTGTGGATTTTTGTGTTTTTGAATATTATCGGCCCGCATGTCATAACCAGAGTACAAGCTGTGGCTACAACACTCGCCCTGATCCCGATTGTGGCCGTTGCGGTATTTGGCTGGTTCTGGTTTAGTGGCTCAACCTACATGAATGCCTGGAATGTCAGTGGATTAGATACTTTTAGTGCCATTCAAAGCACCTTAAACGTGACATTATGGTCTTTTATTGGTGTTGAAAGTGCTTCAGTTGCAGCGGGAGTCGTTAAAAATCCAAAGCGGAATGTGCCGATTGCCACTATTGGCGGTGTATTGATTGCTGCTGTGTGTTATGTGTTGTCCAGTAGCGTCATTATGGGGATGATCCCCAACGCGACATTAGTCATTTCGTCTTCTCCGTTTGGTGATGCGGCACGTCTGGCACTGGGCGATACTGCCGGTGCAATAGTAGCATTTTGTGCAGCAGCCGGATGTTTGGGATCATTGGGAGGTTGGACATTGCTTGCCGGGCAGACAGCAAAAGCGGCGGCAGATGATGGCTTATTCCCTAAAATCTTTGCCAAAGTGAACAAAGCCGGAACGCCTGTGAATGGATTATTAATTTTGGGTGTTTTGATGACGATTGTACAATTCAGTAGCATCTCTCCTGATGCGGCGAAAGAGTTCGGCTTGGTTTCATCCGTATCGGTGATTTTCACCCTAATACCTTATTTGTACACTTGTGCGGCTTTGCTGCTGCTTGGTCATGGTCACTTTGGACAGGAAAAAACGCGTTATATTGTGATCGCCTTCATTGCCTTTATTTATTGCATTTGGGCCGTATTGGGGACAGGTGCAAAAGAAGTGGTTTGGACGCTGGTGGTAATGATGGTTATAACAGCCATGTATACCTTTAACTACAACACAAAGCATCCGGCGCCTTTCCCGTTAGAAAAAAAAGATTAATACGATCTTTATCTTATTATAATGCGCTGATATTCAGCGCATTTTTATGTTAGTTTTTGTAATTGAACCAATTTCTCAATACATCACAGATTAAAATCTGTATGCCAGTCTTTTTTGATGTGCCGCCATAATCTCCCAATGTTTTTAATTTAAAGTAAATTGTTATGCTTGTGACTTTGTCAGGTTAAGCCCCTGTTTATTGGTTTGGATAAGCGCTAAGATGTTGAGTTGTTAGACAACTCACAGTAAATTATTCTGGATCTTAATATACTTGGAAAATCAGTTAATTTTAGGTAGTTAAATAATAGGAGCGTGCATATGTACAGAACTATTTTATTACCAGTCGATATCTCTGAAGATGAACTGACAAGCAAAGCTGTTCACTGCGCGCTTAACATTGCCAGAGAAACAGGTGCCAAGTTGCATATTTTACATGTATTACCTATTTCATCCGCGATTATTAATGCTTATGCATTAGGGTACATGGAAATTAAAGACAAAGCGACGATTAAGGCTGAAGAAGATTTGAGTAAGTTGGCTGCTTCCATTGATTTGCCGAATGATCGTATCAGTTATTCAATTGCTTTTGGCTCACCGAGGGACGAAATTACTTCTACAGCAGATGAAATTGAAGCTGATTTGATCGTGATTGGCTCAAGGCGACCGAATATTACTACCCACTTATTAGGTTCTAATTCTGCGGCAGTTGTCAGATATGCGAAAACATCTGTATTAGTTGTAAGATAGTTATTCGCATTGATAATTGCAGTTTGATAACTATTATCGGTTTTTGTTGTGGTTTTATTGATGGTTAAAACGTAATGGTTAGCGGCTATACCCTATCTATTTCAATAGATTGCTGACAAAACGCAATTTAAGAGACAATGGGTATATATTCGATTACAGGGGAGTAAATATGTATAAAATGATTTTAGTTCCAATAGATATTGCTGAAGATCACCTGACTGATAATGCGCTTAAGCATGCGGAATTTTTGGCAAAAATCTCTGATGCAAAAGTGCATCTTTTTCACTCAGTTCCTGATATTTCGAGATTTTCTGTGAGCTATAGCTATCATTATGATTTACTGAGCGCCTTTGCGAAAAAAGCCATTGCAAATTCCGAAGAGGAACTCAAAAAAGTGGTAGAAAAAATCAATTTGCCGAAGGACAGAGTATCGTACTCTGTTGCTTTTGGTTCTCCACGTGACAAAGTGCTTTCTACTGCCCGTGAGATTGATGCCGACCTGATTGTCGTCGGTTCACGAAGACCTGATATATCAACCCACCTGCTGGGTTCGAACGCATCAGGCATTGTAGGGTACGCAAATATTTCTGTGTTAGTCGTTCGCTAACCTAAACTATTCCGGTATTACCAGATATAAAATATTACACCCAGCAGAAATTTTTATCTGTTGGGTGATTACTCTAATAAACTTCAAAGTCCAGCACAATTAACGGGCTGTAACCATTGTTTTCTTTTTATATGGAGAGTATGTTTTGTCTTATTCTAATATAGTGATAAATTCTTTAAAACGTATACTTGAAAATAATGATGTTAATAATTCAACCATTGAGGAATATTTTACCAAGAATTATGTTCAAGTAGTAAATGGTAATGAACTTAATTTTAATGATTTCATTTCCCACATAAATTTATTAAAAGAGACTCTGATAAGTACGAAGGTCAATATTTTATCCATTGCGGAAAATGAAAATAATGTCCATACACACCATATAGTAAAAGCAATAAAAAAGGATGGTGAACATGTTGAATTTGAAGTATTTGCCAGATTTTTGATTAACGAAAGTAAAATAATACGTTGCTATGAGTTAACCAGAAAGATTAGCGGCAGTGAACAGGATGATGATTTAGGATCTAGGAAATAGTGTTGTCTAACAAATAGTATTGTTTAACTTAAATTTGATTTATATCAGAGAGTAGGTAAGTGAATAAAAAACGAGTTGCAAATTTAATGAAGAAACTGCAACTCGGTAAGTGTTTTTTTCACTGTGATTAGATACTTTTTACAGATTGTAATAAAAATTCAGGCTAAATATTATTATCGATAGAAAACATTTGGTTCTAATTATAAATCAGATGTAATAATTTTACTTTTCCAATAATGGCTATATGTCTTTTCCTGATTAATTGGATTAATTGTATAATATTCAAAATAAATCATACCTATGCCACCGTTTGTAAACCCTCTAACATCATTAAGATCTGGTGAATCAATTTTAATAATAACGGTTGATTTTTTTCCTCTTAATTCATCGGGAGTGTATGGTGCAACAGTTTTAAATATCTTATTAAAGTTTTTATTTTTTGATTTGACATACATTCTTAAATATACTTCTTGCCCCCAAAGTGGATAGGATTGATCATTTTCATCATTAGTGCACTTAATTTTTACATATAACTGACAGTTATTTTCGGTATAGTTAGATATATCTCTTTGAGTAATTATTTCATCATGCATTTTTCTGTCATTGTCAGAATGTTCAAGTTTAGGATCATTTTTTATATCGGCAAAACTTGAGAAAACGCTTGGTATTTCATATATTCTTTCGATATCATAATTAGGTGTGGTTAATTCTCTTCCTATATATTTTACCATTGTAATATCTGAATATAGGTTTTTACCAGAAATTGGTGCTATTATATAATAAAGCATTGAGTCCTTTTCAGGCGGGAAAATATCTCTTCGCATCAAAAATGTATAATTAGAAATGTCTTGATTAATTGATTCTACAACATCAGAAATTTTTTTGACGGGAAGTATTAATCCTTCTGGATCAATAGCTCCATTTTCCTTTTTCTTGTTAAAAAATAAAACATTATCTGCCATTGAAACTTGAGAGTAGGAATTAATCTGAGCTTCAAAAAATTTACGGCCATCACCATCTAATAAATTTCCGGACAGCTCAGGTACATATGGTGAATTAAGTAATTCTGCACTATTTGATGGAATAGCAGAAATCATATATACAGCACCAGCAGGATATTCAGCTATACCTTCCACTTTACTGACTAAATTTATAACTGCGGGGGTATCTGTTATTGGATACCCGCGAAATTTTACTTTTCCTTCTTTATCACTGTTGACAATGATTTCAATGTTATCACCATAATTATATGGTTTTATAGGTTGAGGTGATTCCTCTATATTATCAGGATCAGTTGTAATTATGATTTTCCTTTCTATATACTCTTTAATTTCAGAAAAAATATGAACAGGTGTATTTTTCAGTAATTGACCATTAGTATCAAATAAAGTTGTACTATATTTTATATAGTGTTCTTTATTATTATTCAGATTATTGTCATCGACTGGAGTCAGGCAAACACTTTTATTCTTTTTTAATTGAATTGAACTTTTCACTAAATCTCTTGCATAATATTTTATGACTTTGTCAATACCTGTAAGTGTAAAAAATATTTCATCTCCTGAATTGATTGAATCATCATTTTTAACAGTGCACAGGATCTTCATACTATATGTATTATTATTTTGTTGAGAGAAGGAATTAATTATCTCTATTAATTCGAAGCCTTCACTATTTTTTATATCTATATTTAATGGATTAGAATATATTGTTTTGGAAATTATTTTTATATCAAGATAAAAGTTTTGGCCAATGATAACATCTGCACCGTTTTCAACGGATAGATTTAAAATATGGTCTTTTAAAATTATATCACTGTCATTTTTTAACATTTTTACCTCTTTCTTTTTTATTTCGAAGAATAAACGCCTTTGTTTATCATTTACCATATGCCAGACCAGGTTATGCTATCAGGGCAGGCATCCCCGGAAGGTTCTCCTCCTGGTCGTATAGTATAAATATCAGCCTCCCAAATATGACCATAAAAAATGTCTCCATAATAATTAACTTTAAAATCTAAATGAATACGCCCAGATTTTATATGACCAACATATTTAAAAGGAATGCCAAACAATAATTCTGCTGTATTACTACCATAACTATCTGTTTGAGTTGGCATTAATTTTGATTTAAATTGATAAGTATTATCTGGATAATTATTAATATATAAATTTAATGTAACTTCAGCACCAAGTGGAACTTTTGTTTTATCTCTATAATCACTTGTTCCTATTATCTTAACGAATAATCCTTCATGATGTGGATTGTTACATCTGTGCGCTACATCTTTTTCATGAATTGAATCATTGATAATATTTTCATCATCACTATAACCAGCGCTATTGTAAACTATGCAACTGTCATATATTCTTTTTTTACCATCAAGTGGTTGGTTATAACTTCCTCCAGGGTATATTATGCTTTGTGGATATGAAGAACGAGCTAATCCTGCCTGATCTACTACAGTATAAGAGAAATGAGAAAGTTGATTTTTCTTAAGAAGATTATAAGGGAATGTCATGTAGCTATTACCTAATTGATTAACATCTTCAACAAAAAATGATTCTTTAACATATTTGTTATTAATGAAAAATAGTATTGTGTCGTTTCTTTTGGAGCCAGGATAATTTTGAATTATCAGTGTAAAGAAATTTGATGTAGGATCTACCCATAAATTACCATTATCTCCAATAATATCAAGAGGAGGAAGATCTAGATCGTTTTTATTATTGTCTATAATATATACCTTATTTTTTGATGAAATGCGTCCTGTTACATTCATCACCATAGAGTCAACCTGAAATACTAATGGTGTTGATTTTTTCGGATAAATATAAAAAACTAATTCTCCATTATCATCAGAAGTAACAGAAAAAGATCTTAAATCAGCAGTAATATTTTTAATTTCGACAGGGGTTGTTTTATCAGCATGATAAATATTCACTTGGTCAAAATAAGCATATTCTTTTTCAATAATGGCAATAGAAACATTTGGTAATGGTTTTCCTCCTTTATCTCTGATCAAGGCAATTGCTTTAATATATTTACCATCAGGTGGTAAACTATCATACTCCAGAATTTGGAAAATATCTGTTTCAAAGTATATTGATATGGAGCTTTCATCTATCGACATATTGTTTTTCATATTATTTCCTTAACTTTATTTTTAATTTTTTATAATATATTAACATAGTGGTTAATATATTATTGTAGAAATCCGCTTAATAAAAAGCGGATTTCATAGAGCCTAATTTAATAATGTTTTTAATTATCAGGTAAAGGATCACAACCATCAGGATCATCATTTGATTGATTTGGTAATACAGTATCAATTTTGGTACGCCATTTTTTACTATACTTTCTGGAACCATCATTTTCTTCAATATAATATTCAAAAACAAGTGTTCCCGCTCCTTGAGTAAATGAAGGGCCAGCTCGGTTAACATCACAATATAGAATGCCAATTGTACAGTGGCCTGTTGATTTCCCCGGATCAGGTATAAGTGGCAATTGGATCGGATAACTATTATGAGTATTTCTGGATGTCTGTGTTTCTACTCGAACAGTTAGACTTCCTTTACTGCCGAGTTGAGGTAGTGTCTTATTGTCTTTTTCACTGGTCCCCATTATCACGACATACAGCCCTACAACACCTTTAGCACTTTGGCCATGTTTTCTTTTATGGCTTATTGTGTCCAAATTAACACCATCAAATTCAAGAATTTCATATGGATCACTATATATATCTGTTTCACTATATACATCAATAGGAGGTGTGGCACGGCTAGAGTATACTTTGACCTTATCGTAAATTCTGACTTTAGGTGAATCGTTTTGCTCACCAATATACGTGAACATTTCTGTCATAGAATAGCTGTATTCTTTATTTTTTGGAGCGATTAAATAATAGAGCTTCATAGGTTTGTTAAGTGGTATTTGATCATATGTAAAGGAAAAAGGATTTTCTTCTAAATTGAATATACCATTAAGATTATATATAGGTTTAAGTTGAATGGGGTTATCATTAGGATTAAATCCTTGAATGAAAAATATCAGAGAATCTGTATCCTGATATCCTGGATAAGGAGTAACATACACTTTAACTCCTTCAGTTTCTGGTATTTTTTCGATTTTCCCATCTTTTATTCCGAGTATTGTGGGAGCATTTGGACCAAATATTGAATTGTTTATTGCATTGAATATATATATAGATGCTGCATAATTAACAGAAGTTACATTCAATATTTGGGTATCAAAGTCGATTCTAACAGAGGTATCTCGTATTGGATAAATGCGAAATTTTATATCGCCATTAATATCGCTGTTGATAGTAAAAAAATCAAAGTCATTCTGGCGATGTGTAATAATTTTTTGGGATAGTTGTCCATCTTCTGGTTCTGTGCCTATATTTACAAGCGCTTTGTCTTCATCATGTGAGAATATCTTACCTGGCTGTTCGGATGATATAATAATTTGTGTATTCCTTAGTGGATTATTATTATGATCTAATAATTTACCGGAATATTTAATATATGAATTTCCGATACCAACAGGGTTATCTTCTGTTGGTGGTTCAATATATTCATTTTGAGTGCTTAATGAAATAAAGCTTGTTGGTTGAACTTTCTTTGCCGTATATTTAATTTCCAATGGTTTTATTTCATTAATATAACTATTGCTTGACGTTGCATTAATTATATATCTAATTGATGATCCTTCGGGTAAGTTATTATTTATATGTAATAGAATTATGGTACTACCAGAACTTTTATCTTCTGATATTTTCCAGAAAGGTTTGTTTTCTACAGTAACATACCTTTTATCGGCTTCTATTGAAATATTGTCAATGTGGGAAATTAAATTTGGATCAGCAGTAAGTGATACAGTTAAATAACAAATTTGCCCAATAACAACATCAGCTCCGTCAGGTATAGACACACAAAGTTCACCAAATTTACATGGGCTGTCTGTTATTCTTATATTATTTATTGTACTCATAGTCTACCTCTGTTTTTAATATGTTCGATATCGACATATCTATATGAATAAATAATGTAGATATCTTTATTAAATTAATCTTCTTAAGCAGTGTTCATTGAGATAACTGATTTTTTAATTTTTCTTTGGTTTCGGACAACCATCGTCATTTAGATCAAAACCAGTATTTGCTGTACCTATTGTAGCTTTCCATTCTTTACTGTTTCTTGTGATTCCTGCATCTTCTATCGAATAAACAAACGATAGTTTTGCCTGAATACCATTCTCCCATCCCTGAGCTCTGGTTAAATCACAATATGGAATTTTTATAATGTGATAGTAATTAACATTATCAGTCAATTGAATGGGTGGATAAGATTTATTTTCTTGTCTTGTAGCCGAATCTATATTAATCGTTAAAGTACAAGTAGAATTGAGCGGAGGGAGTCCCTTCACTTCCTCTTCATCAGTTTTTGCTATTTTTATAACGACATACATGCCAGTAGGATCGGTATTTGTTATGTTAGGGGTTCCTTTTATATATTGATTTATCGTATCTAGCGTGACTAGACGATTATCATACATACGATCATTTTCATTTTTGAGGTCAAACGGTGTTGGTGAATAACTCGAGTATACCTCAACTGGTGTATAAATCCCGTAATCACCATTATTGTTATCACCTTCAGATACTTCACCAACATACATAAATTCTGATGACATGGAATAGAGAGATTCCTTACTGACGGGAGCAATCAGATAATAAAGCTTCATAAGCTTATTAAGTGGCAGTTGATCATATGTAAAAACGAAAGGATTTGTTTCTAGACTGGCTACGTTATCAAGTTTATATATAGGTTTGAGTTGAATTGGTTTATCATTTTCTTCATACCCTTGCATAAAAAATATCAAACTATCTGTCTTCTGATATCCGGCATATGGAGTAATCCCAACATTCATTCCCTTGGAGCCAGTTATCTTAGGAACTTCTCCCGTTGTTGATGCATCGTATATATTTGGTGATGATGGGCCGAATGGATCATCACTTTGATTTGTATTATTAAATATATATGCAGATGCAGCATAACTAATAGATGTCACTCCTAATATTCCTGTTTTGAAATCGATTCTGGCAGATATATTTTTTTTTGGATATAAACGAAATTTTATGTAACCATTTTCATCGCTGTTAACAATGAAATAATCTATCCCATGATCCCTATTAGTTGTAATCGGCTTAGAATTACCACTATCTGGCTCTGTTCCTATATTAACAAGAATCTTATCTGGATTATCAGAGTATATTTGATCTGATAATGAAGATGCGACTATAACTTGGGTTTTTTTAAGTGGTTTTTTTTGATTGTCAACGACTTTACCAGAATATATAATACTTTTCTTTCCTGTTCCTACTGGGTTATCCTCTGTTGGGGGTTGAATATATTCATTATCAGTTTTTAATTCAATAATGGTGTCAGGATTAATTTTCTTCACATTATATGTGATCTTTTTAGGTGTGTAATTAGATACAGGTTTAGTAATTTCATTGTCAGCCCAGAGCTTAATAATATAATTGATTTCCTTATGCTGTTGTTCGTCCAGGTTATTTTCAACAGTTAAAAGAATTGTTATATCTCCAACATTAATTGAATGATTCCATGGTTCCTCTATCTTCCATTTAACGAATTTAGCTATATTTTTATCAAATTCTATCGTCATATCTTTAATATTTCTTATCTTTTCTGGTTGTCCTGATACAAGTATTGTTATATAACAGGATTGTCCAACAAGAATATCAGATTGATTAGGTATTGTTGCAGTAACGGTATAATCCCCTTGAGAGGGATTTTTTGTAATTAAATTTTCTTCAATCTTCATTTTAATGCCTCGCTAATTAAATTTATTATTTTGAGAAAATGTTTTGATATGAAAATGAAATACACTGAAATTATTTTATTTGAGTGTATTTTTTATGCTTGTAAATAACAATCGTAGGTAGATTAGATGATCGATTCAGATTTGGATAATGAAAAATAGTTATCACCTAATAACCATATCTATTTGAGTGATATTTAGATTGAAAGTTTTTTTATTATGAAACTTATTTCATTATTCAACATTAGTAATAAGTAGATGGAGTTGTATTTTTGTAGGGTAAAAAGCTGATTGAGCTAACAGACAGCCAAACGCATATTACGGCTGTCTGAATTTACAATATATTGAATCCTGTACTTTTAAGTTAATGAGCAAAATAACTCGTAACACAAAGTACATAACCCTTGAGATTACCTACCTCTTCGTTTTTTTGAGTATTATAGATAAAATTTCCTCTATCTGCGTTTCTCAGATATCTTCCAAGGATGTTTGGAGTCACTGGGGGGGGTGGTGTAACTGCATCAAGTATTCCCCAAGAGTAGCTATCTGGGAATTCACTTTGTAAGGAATAACTATCAATTCTGCCAATACCTATATCAAGCTCATTAATATTGCGCAAATACGGTAGATCCGGACTTCTGCATGTAATTTTTTCCTCCTCACTATCTTGTTTCATAACTCCTGGATGAATAACACTGGGCAGGATGATCTTTTTAACCCAAAAAGAATAGTTATAAGTATATTTAGCCTTATTGGTTCTTTTAATCGTTATAGATGTGTCCTTCTTAGTCTGAAGCACACTGCCCAGAGTTATCTCTCCTGTAGTCATATCGATATCCCAAAAGTCATTAATTCCACCCCCAAAACCTTTTGTAGAAATAATTCCCCCTCCTTCATCCATAATCTTTTTCTTTATCGATAAGTCGTACAATTGAGCGTACATATTTCCAAATAC
The DNA here is from genome assembly GCF_037996745.1 of Xenorhabdus siamensis. Classification (NCBI taxonomy): domain Bacteria; kingdom Pseudomonadati; phylum Pseudomonadota; class Gammaproteobacteria; order Enterobacterales; family Morganellaceae; genus Xenorhabdus; species Xenorhabdus siamensis. Next base: position 23,194 of record NZ_JBBMXE010000006.1, on the reverse strand, counting down.
ATTACTGGGCCTGAGTTGATCTTCAAATATTTTGCTTTTCTTGATTGTCCTATTATCAGCTTCTTTAACATAGACAACAACCCCTGTGGTTATAGGCGCAGGAATTTCAAAAGCAACCGGAATAGCCGACTTACTATCACCTGGCACGGTTAATTCTACTGTCAAACCATCAATTATCTGGCCACTCTCAATATCACCAATACCAACCTGGCTGGTTAATGTACCCGTCATTTTTCCATCCCTGACTGTATTATCACTCTCAACTTTCCATTCCGGTTCACCTTTATAGGTTCTGGCTTCAAAATTAGTTTTCCATTCTGCACTTATTTTATGTTCACCTTGTAATGGTTTATTTGAGCCTTTCTTATAAATTGTTGCTTGATATGTAAATTTATCTTTGCCGTTGCCTGTTAAGATATCACTGGGCTTAAGTTGTTCTGTGCACTTATTATCTATCATTAGACAAAATTCTTTTATTTCAAAAGATTCCGATTTGAAAGATACAGGTGTCTCTGCATTTGCGCATTGTTCTGCTTCTTCCGCTTCTTTTGTGCATTTAGCATCTTCTCTTACAGGATGATCTATAAAAAGTGTGACAAGAACATTCTCTACGCCTTTATTACTGGTCAATGTTGCTGTTAATGTCCCTTGCTTCGGTTTTGTATGTCCTTGCAGAGTAAGTCCGTGTTTGTTGTTTGCAGGGTTTATAGGATTATCATTTATACTCAATGCCCATCTTACATTGGGGATTTTTTCATCATCTTCTACCTGCTTACCATTACGATCTATGATAGTTGCCGTATAGATAAATTTACTTTGATCATTAGCAGGTAAAGTCTTTTTTGCAGCAGTTTCTTTTTCTGATGTCTTTTCTCCTTCTGTTCTAACTTTTCCCTCTGATTCTGTTGAAGTGGTTTTATCTTCGGAAGCGTTTCCTCCATCAGTATCTGCCTTAACAGTCAAGATATGCCCTTTAATCCTGTAACCCTTGGGTTCTTCAGGAATTGCTACAAGAAACTGAGCAATTGGGATCTTTCGATGATCAAGCACAATATTGTTATTTCTTTCGGCTAAATCGTAACGTTCCCCCGCTAATGTACGCATAGTCGCTACATTAGCTGACGATAGTTGCGTGCCCAAAGGAACTCCCAGCCTATAATTTAGATTCGCCAAAAATTGCGTTTCAGAGCGACCACCTTCACCTTGTCTATAATCCACACCTATTGTTATCAACGGGATTGGGGTATAAGTCACTCCTAGCTTAACCAGACTGGGGTTTTTCTGTTTGGTATACCGATTGAATAAGGTTACGTTTTCGCCGAAATATTGTTCATAAGTCAGTTTGCCCCCTAAATTAGGGTAGGCTGGCAGAAAGAACTCTCCGTTGATGTCATAACCATTGGCGGGGCGTTCATGGTGTTCTTCAAAATTCCGTGAAATCTGCCAGTCGCTTAAGCGACGATAAGTGTTGGCAGAAAATTTGATATAGTCACCCCAAATTTCTCCTCCAAATCCTATTCGCTTGTTTTTACCTGTGAGGTCATGGTCATAAAATGTATTCAGGCCATACATCCAGTTTTGATAAAAATAGCGTCCTCCCAAACCAAGGTTAACTGTATTCCGGCTGTCTTTATTGCGATAACCTAATTGGGAAAAGAGGAGCCAATCCGTTTTATTATCGTAAAGGGGGAATAACAGATCTAATGAGTTATTTTCTAATTTACCTCTTCTATCAAGACCAAAGTTAATTTTTGCTGTGCCAAATTGAGATAACCATTTTTGGGCTTCGGAGGCAATAGTACTGTTAAATTTACCTAAAGCATAAGATTTAGCTTGTTCAACTAGCTCAGAAGAGGATGATGACAGTATATTACCTACTGTCTGGATATTTTTTGTAATAAAACTAGGTAATTCAGTTTCTGAAATGTTATCTGCTTTCTGTATATCATTTTTTTTATTTGATTCGTTAACACGAATAGCTAAGTTATCTTTTCTCTCCTTTTCTTGGGGAAGAGAATTTTCAATTGTTAGATTTTCATCAGCAAAGGCGTTTATTATCGCAGATGGTATCAATAATGTATAAAGCACAGAGAGAAGAATAATGAATTTACCAATATATGATATCATATATAAGCACCTTAGAGATTTTGATATTAGAAGTGTTTTAACTGTATTTTTATCCATTAAATAATTTAATAAATTCATATTCGATATTAGTTAAGTATTTTAATTTTGACAAGAAATTTGCCAAAAAGACGAATCCAATTTGTTACGGCACTCAAATCGATGGTTTCTATTTTCATGGATTACACCCTGACTTAATGGTCAAAAAAAGTTCCATTGTGGTACTATTAATAAAAAATATATTGTTAGCTATGGTTATCAGAAGATAGTTTTCAGTTAAAAATGCAAAAAAACCTCGTTTAATCCAACGAGGTTTGTTAGAAGTCAAAAAACTTCTATTTCACAGAATTTTGTTTTATAGAATTTGTCGGAATACACGAGAAAAACTATATTTCCTTCCGGGATACATACTACCGACTGCGTAATCAATCAATACCAGATACCCTCGATTTTCTTCTATCCAATCAGTAGGTAGCGGTACTGCCATTTGGCTTTGATCATCAACCTGTTTATAACGGGTCTGTAGCGTTGTTCTACCTACTGCACGGATTTCTACTGTTTGATCAAAAGACATATCAGAATACTTTATCATAACGTGAATAGTGCCATCACCACGGTAGAAAAGGGTGGGTGCTGGTAAATTAATATTCTGTCTTTCAATAACAATATATAAAGTTCCAGAGTATACGGCAGAGTCACTGACTAATTTTTCCACTTTAAACAGCACTTGTGCTGTATGACCAATTGTGTCAATAAATTCCATGCGAGGAATATAGAACGTCATCGGCATGACTTCATTTACTGTCTGAGTTGGCGTTAGGTATGTATTATTACGACCTTTCCATATTACATTGACAATCTGTCCGGGAGCCATACCATCATAAACTGGCACATCTATTCTCAATTGATCTAACCTATAATAATCATCTTTTGTTAGTGATGTGCCATTATTACCTGTAGCATCTGGAGTACTTGGAGTATATTCAGGCAAACTGGATGCATCCAAAGATGCAAGAGTTATATTAACTATTGGTGACTTACGTACATTTTCATTACTGGTTATTTCGTAATACCCTTGAAAGGCGCCATAAACAGAAATTTCATCTACAAGAAATAGTAACGTGTATGAAGGAACATCCGATACGTCAGGCGTTATATAATAGGGTATTGATTTTAAGACAGTTCCATCTTCATTATTTGAGCAATTACCATTTAAACAAAGATAGCCAGTTATTTGATCACCAACTTCGTCACCAGTGTATTTATCCACCTTCATGATTATGTATTCATTTTTTGTTGCCCTAATATCATGCACATTAATAGTGCCCGTTCCATCTGCTTGTGGGAAATTGGGTGGTGAGAGCGTCATATCGTCTAAACTATTCATTGAATACCTCTTGTTTTTGTTATGTAAATATTAGTTTGGTTGTTGTACTTTCTACTTATTTAATGTGAAATTTTATTGGTTTTTTATATGTTAATTTTCTATATAGCCTCTTGGGATTTTTATTTAAAATTTATCTTTCATGAAGATATAATTTTTTTTAATTAGATGCTCTTAATTTCAACTTGTTAATTCTAAGGATTAATAGCCTGATCTTCTGGATTATAACTAAAGCTAGTATCTTGATTGTTATCAGAAGGGAGTGTCATCTGTATTATTGGTATGATTACCCCTGTAACCTGATAAAAATCTCTTTGATCATGTTGTGCGCTATTTAACCCTTCAGCACGATAAAAGAAGGCTTCGATAGGTAATTTATCCGGGATATTTTGGGGCCAGGTAGCCAAAATTAGTTCGTTATTTAATGGTAACTGAATCAGTGAGCGAACTTTAATTCCTTGCATAAATGCATCTGCACTCCCTGCTCCTGTGACATCAAAACCACATTGGGCGAAGCGACTAGAATGAACAACATTTCTATAATGATTGACCCACTGTTCTGCTGTGGTAATTCCCTGTTGTTGACAAGGCATGCTGTTTGGATTTCCTGAATCAGGGCCACATCCTTTGTCACTTCTGTTTACCGTACCTCCATCAATGGGAAAATAACAAAGAATTTCGGGACGAACTTTATCAGCAGGATTTTCAATGTAAGGAGAAAAAATAAAGCCATTTTTGTAATCATAAGCGAGTTCAATATCCTTAACATCATGTCTCAAATAGGAGAATGATACACCGCCGCTTTCCTGGGAATGTGGGCTTGGATTCCATGAGTGATATTTATCCGAAGCAACGGTTCCTCTCAGCAAAACACCTGAACATAAAAATGCAGGAAGACCGTCATCTCCACAATATTTTTGATTATCAAAGTACCTTTGAGTTATTTTGTTGGCAACATCGTAACCATTATAATTTGGATCAGCATTAACAATAGGAATGAAAAAGCTGAGTAGAAATATTTTGGTAAGTAAAATTATTTTTTTCATATTATTGTTGTCCTATGTATAATTTTACAGAGTTAATAAGGTGGTTAATGATAATTTTGAGCTTCAAAGTATCATATAATTTATGACTTAGATAATAATAATAAGTGGCTACTATAAATTGTTTTAGTTTAACTGCATTCAAGTAGTTATATGATTATAATTGATTAGTATTATTATGATCTTATGTCTCCTGATTTTGTATGTGGTTCTTGGGTTTGATTTTATCTTTGATTGTCTCCTCCTTAATGAAATTTTAATTAGGGTGATTGTGGTTTGTATAAGGTGTGTTTTTTATTTGATTATTTCAAATCACTTTTTTTTATCAGCTAATAACTTATTTTTATTGGCTCAAAATATTTCTTTATCGAAAGAAATATTTTGAACTATAAACCATGATTAATGTTTTGGGTTTATGTAAGATGAATTTAATTCACTTTTCTAATTTGATTTTTATAAAATGATGATTTTATACAAGAAGAAAAAGGACGTGATGATAATAAGGTATAATAAATACATGCAACAATTTTTTGAAAATTAATTATTGAAAAAGGAAATAACAAATTCTTGATTAAAGAACTTCAAAAGTTATCATTACTCATTTCTCACCCAAAAAGAAACGCAGTGAGTAATAGATTAATAATAAAACACAAAGAACCATTAGAAAAATAGATGGTTTTTTGTGTTTGTTTTTTTAAACATAGGACAGGGTTATAGTTCATCAGAAAATGAATTTAAAGTAATATCTAGCTGATTTTTACCTGCAATGATAACCTGAATTTGTAAATGATTTTCTGAAGTATGAATAGTGTTGATAGTAACTTCTTCATTTCCTGAGTATTTTTTAACAACATCCAGTAGCTCGTGTTCAAGCTGTTCAAATTTAGTGTTGATCGTCATTTATTTTGTTAAATATCGTAAAGTTGATTTAATTTTACTCAAATGAATAGAATTCAATGGATTAATAAACAGAGTATTTGAGTCTTTAAAGATGCAATAAGTTAACTATTGCATGAATTAAGTGATATTGATTTGAACAAACTAAGTTAGCAAACTGATTTTACAGTAATCATTTAAGAGAAATTCGACAAATAATATGTATCATTTATTTGCCTGATCAGGCAGGATACCAGATTAGTGTGATACAACAAGTGATAGGTATTATTTTGAACAATAAATTTCGCCTTTGGGCAAATTATCTTTTATTTTTGGTATTCATTGCATCTTCTAGCGCATGGAGTGTGCCGGCCAATTTTGAACAGGCTAAAATAGAATCACGAAAATATGTTTATGATGGGCAAGAAAAATCAGGCATTGGTACTTTGTATTGTGGCTGTAGTTGGCAATGGGTAGGTAAAAGTGGTGGCCGTGTCGACTTGGCCTCTTGTCATTATCAAGTCAGAGCACAACAAACCCGTGCTGAGCGTATCGAGTGGGAACATATTGTACCAGCGTGGGTATTTGGCCATCAGAGACAATGTTGGCAGAATGGTGGAAGAAAAAATTGCGTTGAGAATGATCCGGTATTTCGCACGATAGAATCGGATATGCATAATCTGGCACCTTCTATTGGTGAAGTTAATGGGGATCGCAGTAATTTGAGTTATGGAATGGCTTCCAAAAATTTGCCCAATATGTACGGTGCTTGTAGCAGTAAAGTGGATTTCAAATTACGCCTTTTTGAACCGCGTGACAAAGTGAAAGGGATGGTCGCCAGAGTCTATTTTTATATGCATGATCGCTATCACTTGACGATGTCACGTCAGCAACAGCAATTAATGATGGCATGGGATCGTCAATATCCGGTAGAAGCCTGGGAGCGGGAACGGGATAATCGAATCGCCCGTATTATGGGGCACCATAACCCATTTGTTACAGGAAGTAAAAAATGGCAATTAGGGCAAAAAGTTTCAGATCAAAGGCTGAGTAGGCAAAATAATAATCAAAATTTAAATTCAGACCAATCAGTTACTGAGCCGGTTTCAGTTAAAAAATCAACGACGAAAGTCACTCAAAGTGAAATAATTAAAGGCAATAAAAACAGCCAGATTTATCATTTTGCACATTGCTCAGGATATAAGACAGTCGCTGATAAAAATGCTGTTTATTTTCGTTCGGAATTTGAAGCTCAGAAAGCCGGGTATTATTTGGCAGGTAATTGTAAAAAATAACTAAAATATTCTGGTTTGTTATTTTATGGCTTTCATTAGTTTATTATTTCATCAAGGAAAAGTTGAAAAATGTTTCAGTAAAATTTAAATTGCTACCTTGTCATGAATAAAAAATTGTCATTATACTGACATCATAGTCCGCTAGATTTGCTCTGGTTGTTACAAAAGAGCGGGCAATGCGAGGAATGCTGATGACAGACACTGAAACAATGACAATTCAGTTAGAAAGTGAACCGGTGATTGAGACCGAACTACCAATAAAAAGGTGGTCGTTTTAGCACCGGTTTTTTTTATGGGCCTTAATGAGCTGAAAAGGGAGCTCCCATCTATTCTATATAACGCAGTTATTCTATCAGTGATAGAGCCATCGGTGATAGAACACTACAAGTGTGAAGCCAATGATAAGGTGTGTGACTATGAGTAGACAGAAAGCAGTGATGAAATCTCGTCGTGAAGTCAGGAGAATGTTAAAAAAGGATATGCGTCAATCTCGTTATCACAACGATAATAATGTTACCTCATTAGTCCAAATTGGCGGTGTTGAAGCCATTGGGATGGCGCGCGAAAACAGGGATATCTCTGAAATTCGTCCACGCAATGAAGTGCAATATCGCTATATACGAGCTATCAATAATAAGCAATTGATTATTGCTAATGGTGAAGCAGGTTGCGGTAAAACTTTTATCAGTACGGTGATGGCGGCTGATGCACTTATCAATAAAGAGGTTGATAAAATCATTGTGACACGTCCGGTATTGCAGGCAGAAGAAGATTTGGGTTATCTGCCGGGTGATATGGCAGAAAAGTTTGCACCTTATTTCCGTCCGGTTTATGAGGTTTTATTAAAACGTATGGGAACATCGTTTTTACAGTATTGTCTGCGTCCTGAAATAGGAAAGGTCGAAATAGTGCCTTTTGCTTATATGCGAGGCAGGACATTTGAGAATGCGTTTGTGATCCTTGATGAAGCACAAAATGTAACTATCAATCAAATGAAAATGTTTTTAACCCGCTTAGGGGAAAATATTACCGTAATTGTTAATGGTGATATTAGTCAGTGTGATTTACCAGACAATATCACATCAGGATTGTTGGATGCATTAGAAAGGTTCTCCGATGATGAAGCGATCAGTGTAATTCATTTTTCTCAGGCAGACTGTGTACGCTCCAGATTATGCCAAAAAGCGTTGTTGGCTTATAACACTGAGGTTGAGTACTGAGGTTTAGTATTGCGGTTTAGTATTGAAACAAAAATTACTCAGAAGAGAGTTTTTAAGTAGGGCAATTTCAAAGAGCAAAGCGGCTTCATTCGTTATTGATACTTGTTGTAATATATTCTGTTCAAGAGTGAAGCCGTTAATAATTATATTATAAATGATCGCCCCAGTTCTGTTGCTATATATTATTTTAAGCTTTTATTTTCACCCGGTTATTTACGATAAAGTATCCTCCGAATACCGTATATTTTCCTCGGTCAGCTTTGTTAGGATCTCTTATAATTTTTCTCTGATTATCTGTTTTTCTCACCCTTTCTTTACCAAGTTTATGTGCCCACATCTGAGTTCGGTACTGATCGAAAACCAACCGATACCAATGGTAATCCCAATTGTATGAATTATCTGGCATAGTATAGAGAGCAATAACATAATTGGGATGATATTGTGCATCTGTAAACTCATCAAGTTTAACTAACCCATCAGCTATAGCCCCATCTATAACAGCTTGAAGATAACGTTTTGTATAAGGAAATATGATTGGTTTACCACCGTAACTGCCGGGTTGAGGATAATCGTTACTTGCATAATTACATGCGTAAGCATAACAATTATTCAGAGCAATGCGCGTGGGATCATTCCAGAAACTTTGGTTATACCTGGCCGCGTCTACATCATAAACTCGTCCAGTTAATGGGTTGGTAAATTTTACTGACATATGCCAACTTGGTTCGTGTATTTGATTAAATTCAGTCTCTTTGTATTCCTGTTCATCTTGCTCTTCATCTTGTTGTTCAGCGTTTAGGGAAGTATCAAAGTTATCTGGCTGGAGATCTTGTATTTCCTGTTTTACATGTTTTTTGAGTGGATCATCTTGAGTAAATTTCTCAAGTAAAACTAAGCCAAGCTCTTTACTGTCTTGTAGATTTTCCGCCATACCATCACAGACATGAAATGAATTAATAAGGCCATATTGAAGTGCTGACCCTTGTGCAGAATCTTCAATTTCGACAAAAAAACCAGAAAATCCGAGCTTTCTTTCACTTATGCCAAAGTTTATTCCCTTTTTCTTATCTCGCATGAAATCTAATAACGGTTTGATATCATTTCCGTCAAAAAACCATTGATAATTTTCCCGTCCTGAAAATGTAAGTAATGTTATTTTGATCATATCAAACTCCGTCTATAAACTTAGTATAAATATTATTTTCCCAAAAAGCACAATATGCTTGAGAATATATTTATAGTGTATAAATATATACTTGTTAATATTAAAATAATCCGAATGAATATCTAAAATAGATATGTTGCTACTGATTGTTTTCTAAATTTGTCTTTAAGTTTGTGGGTAAATTATTTTTCTGGAAGAGAGTTTTAATAAATCCCCAGACACAGAATCCATTGTGACCGGGGAAAATGAGTACATATGATAAAAATTAAAAGAATGGATATAACGAAGAAATAAATATGCCAATATTGAACAGGTGGGAAATCTAATAATTACTTAATTTTCATACCCGCTGCTGTCATTAAAAAACGAAATAAAGTGGAAATAGTATAAAGTGCTAATACACTACAAAGCCAAATTATTACCATCCAGCCCAATCTTTTCCATAATGGAAAATGGGTGTGCTCTGTTTTAGTGGTAGCCTTGTTCATGGGTAATTTTTCCTCGGAAGACATAATAACTCCAACAGGTGTAAACCAAGATTATCGGGATAATAAATAGCGCGCCAACGAGCATAAAACCTAATGATTGAGAAGGAGAGGCGGCTTCTTCATAACTGATAAACGGAGGGATGATATTTGGCCAGATGCTGATCCCCAATCCGCTGAAGCCCATAAAGACTAATAACAGTGCCGCCAAAAATGGTGTGTAATGGCTGCTATTCTGACTGGCAGTCAGCAGTTTCCAGCCTGAAAACAAGACCAGTAATGGTACAGGCATAAAGAATAGCAGGTTAGGAAAACTGAACCATCGCTCGGCAATAGCGGGTTGAGAAGCCGGCGTCCAAAAGCTGGTGATAATGATGGCCGTCAGCATCAATAAGGTTAATGGGCGTAGAAGAGCATACATTTGTTGTTGCAAATGTCCTTCGGTTTTCATCACCAACCAGCCACATCCCAGCAGTCCGTACGCAATAAGCAAACCAAAACCACAAAATAGCGGAAATGGTGAGAGCCAATCGAAAGCACCGCCAGTATAGGTACGATTTTCGATTGGGAAACCGTCAATAACTGCGCCGACAATAATGCCTTGTGTAAAAGCAGCCATAATTGAACCAGCAATAAACGCTTTATCCCAAATGGGTTGATGCGCTGGCGTTGCCTTGAAACGGAATTCGAAAGCCACACCACGGAATATCAGCCCCAATAACATAATCGTCAATGGGATCGCCAACGCATCCAAAATAACAGCATATGCCAGAGGAAAAGCGCCAAATAACCCGGCACCACCGAGCACCAACCAGGTTTCGTTACCATCCCAGACAGGTGCTACTGAATTCATCATCAAATCACGGTCTGATTGTTGCTTAATCATGGGATACAAAATACCGATACCAAGATCAAAGCCATCCATCACGATATACATCATCGTGCTGAAGATAATAATCAGGAACCAAAGCAGAGGAAGATCAATGCCCATTTGTTAACTCCTTATTGGGACCTTTGCGGATAAGTTTCATCATATAGGCATAACCGACACCGAATACGGTGCTGTAGACAACAAAGAAAATCAGCAAACTGATACTCATATGGATCTCACCGTGGGCCGAAACAGCATCTTTTGTGCGCATCAAACCATAGACAACCCACGGCTGGCGGCCAATTTCAGTGGTGAACCATCCGGCCAAGATGGCAATCAGGCCAGAAGGTGCCATCAAGAGCATAAAACGGAGGAAAGCCCGGCTCTGGTACAAGCGTTTTTTATAACGTAACCACAGTCCCCAAACGCCAGCCATAATCATTAATAGCCCTAACCCAACCATGATCCGAAATGACCAAAACACCATGAAAGCATTGGGGCGATCTTCTGGTGCGAATTCTTTTAATGCCGGAACTTGTTTATCAATACTGTGTGTCAGGATCAGACTGGCAAGATAGGGAATTTTGACCGCATAACGTGTCTCTTCTGCTGTTTGATCAGGAATACCGAATAAAATGAGTGGCGTCGCCTCACCAGGATGATTTTCCCAATGACCTTCCATCGCAGCAATTTTGGCAGGCTGGTGTTTCAGTGTATTCAGGCCATGTAAATCACCAATCATGGCTTGCAAAGGAGCAATAATCAGGATCAGCCACATCGCCATAGACAGCATTTTCTGCATGGCTGATGAATGATTGCCTTTCAACAAATGCCAGGCAGCAGAGGCAGCAATAAAGAATGCTGAGGCAAGAAAAGCTGCGGTTCCCATATGCAGCAAGCGATAAGGGAAAGAAGGGTTAAAGATTACTGCCAGCCAATCTACAGGAACAACTTGATTATTAACAATTTCGTAACCTTGTGGCGTCTGCATCCAGCTATTGGATGCCAGGATCCAAAAGGTAGAGATAATCGTTCCGAGAGCGACCATGCAGGTGGCGAAAAAATGAAGTTTTTCACCCACCCGATGCCAGCCGAACAGCATAACACCAAGAAATCCTGCCTCAAGGAAAAATGCGGTCAATACTTCATAGACCAGCAAAGGGCCTGTGATCGTTCCTGCAAAATCAGAGTAGAAGCTCCAGTTAGTACCAAATTGATAGGCCATGACTAAACCAGAAACTACTCCCATCCCGAAATTAATTGCAAAAATTTTCATCCAAAAGTGGTATAACGTTTTATAGTCTGGATTGCGCGTTTTCAGCCATAAACCTTCCAACAGAGCAAGAAAACTGGCTAAGCCTATCGTAATGGCAGGAAAGATAATGTGAAAAGACACTGTAAACGCGAATTGTATCCTTGCGAGTTCAAGGGCACTTAACCCGAACATAGTGACCTCTTATTTTTGACTGAACCCTATTGGGTAAAAGAAGTGAAAGAGTGAGGACAAGTAGAGCACACGGATTTTGGATATAACAGTAACAATTTTTTATTTATTTGCTATAACAGTTTAATTGAGATCAAATATACAACATAAGTTAAACAATGAAGAAACATTAAATTTAACTGAGCTAATATCATGAAAAAATATAATATATCTATAATAAAAGTGAGTTGGTTAATAAAAAAATATGATTAAGGTTACAACGTATAATATAGCCAGTGGTTTGTATAATCACCGAGTAAATAACTATTGATATTAATGATGGTGAATATAGAACGGCAATTTTATCAAATCATCTAATAATAAAAGAGAAAACAATGAGTTGAAATAATATAAACTGTCCTTTGAACAGCAATCACATTCTAATGGTTGTAATATGAGAATTAGTTGAGTTTATATATTGGATTTATACATATCTGCACTAAATGGATCTTTTCTGCATATATAGGCTATTTGACTTTCTCTATTTCACGTAATGATATCCCTCATGACTCATTAGTTACTGATTAATACACTGAATAGTAATGGATTGGGTATATATGATATAAGGGGATCACTCATGAAAGGCTTAAATAATAAAGTCGCTATTGTCACTGGTGGTGCCACTAAAATTGGTGCAACTGTTGCCAGCGTATTGAGTGAATATGGTGTTAAGGTTGCGATTTTCGATATTGACCGGGAAGGGGGAAAGAAAGCCTGTCATTTCCGACCGGATTCCATTCGTTTCTGGCATGTCGATGTTACCGATGATAAACAACTTGTTCAGGGAGTGCATGAGGTTGCAGCTTATTATGGTCGTCTTAACTGCCTCGTTAATCTCGCTGCAACTTATCTGGATGATGGTCTAGCCTCTGGTCGCGAAACGTGGCTGACAGCACTAAATATTAATGTGGTCAGTGCCGTCAGGGCCGCTCAGCTTGTACACCCTTATTTTATGGTTGCCGGAGGTGGAGCGATTGTCAATTTCACCAGTATTTCATCTTCTATTGCTCAGACAGGCCGTTGGTTATATCCCGCTTCAAAAGCCACCTTATTGCAAGTCACCCGCAGCATGGCAATGGACTATGCCGCTGATCACATTCGTGTGAACTCTGTTTCGCCGGGTTGGACTTGGTCACGGGTCATGGATGAATTGACTCAGGGCAATCGCCAGAAAACGGATGAAGTTGCCGCAGATTATCACTTGCTTGGCCGTGTTGGAGATCCTGAAGAGATCGCTCAGGTAGTTGCATTTCTTCTTTCTGATTTAGCGAGTTTTGTGACCGGTGCTGATTACGCTGTTGATGGCGGCTATTCAGCAATGGGGCCTGAGCAAGCCAAACCTGCTATTTCTCGTTTGGCGGAATAGGAGAAATAGGAATAGCAGCGATTCCAGATCTAACACAATCCGAAGGAGTAAATACTATGCGTCGTATAGCTATTGTCGGAGGCGGTCAAGCTGGACTGCCTTTGGCACTTGGTCTGCTTGATAAAGGCTATCAGGTAACTGTTGTTACCAATCGCACGCCTGATGAGGTCCGAACTGGCCGGGTGATGTCGAGTCAGTGCATGTTCGATTTCTCTTTACAATTTGAACGTGATTTAGCTTTGGACCGGTGGGAAACACAATGTCCACCCGTTGAAGGTATCGGTTTTACTGTTCCTCATCCTGAAATTCCGCATGAAAAGGTGATTGACTGGAGTGCACGACTCAATAACTACGCACAGGCTGTTGATCAGCGTATCAAGATGCCATTTTGGCTGGAACAGTTTGCTTCTCGCGGTGGTAATCTGGAAATTCGTGATGTGGGGATGACTGAGTTGGAACAACTAACAGCCAGTCATGAGTTGGTTATTTTGGCCGGGGGAAAGGGGAACATCGTGAAATTATTGGAGCGTGACGCTTCCCGCTCTCCTTATGATAAACCCCTGCGCGCATTAGCCTTGACTTATGTGCATGGTATGTTGCCAGTCCCCGAATATTCCCGTGTTTCTTTTAACTTGATCCCAGGAGTGGGGGAATATTTCGTTTTTCCTGCCCTGACCCTGAGTGGCCCTTGTGACATTATGGTTTTTGAAGGGATCCCAGGAGGAGCGATGGACGGCTGGCGAGAGGTCAGAACAGCGCAGGAACATCTGGCCTATAGTAAGCATATCCTCAAAACTTTCTTGCCGTGGGAAGCGGCACGTTGTGAACAGATAGAACTTACCGATGAAAATGGTATTCTGGCTGGCTGTTTTGCGCCAGTAGTACGCAAACCAATATTGACATTGCCTTCTGGTCGTCAGGTCTTTGGATTGGGGGATGCGGTAGTCACAAATGATCCACTGACCGGGCAGGGTTCCAATAATGCAACTAAAGCCTGCAAAGTTTATTACGAAGCTATTCTTACCCGTGGTGACAAACCTTTTACGGCAGAATGGATGAATGACACATTCGAACAGTCCTGGAAATATAGTCAGTACGTTGTGGAATGGACAAACAGCCTGCTTATCCCGCCAAAACCCCATATTCTGAATTTGTTGGGCGCGGCTCAGCGATTACCTGCTCTCGCCAGTACGATTGCCAACGCTTTTAATCATCCTCCTGTATTGTTTCCGTGGTGGCGGGATAGCGATGCCTGTGAAGCATATGTCCATGATGTGCTGGTTGCTAATAATGCGCAGGCCGCTCATTCGCAAGTTGTCGAGAAGAGTGGGCTCTGAACGGAGTATCCGATATGACAATGAATATTCAGAACATTCAAATACCGTTGCCTGATGTTGAGTGGGGGATAGCAGAATTTGAAACACGAACGCTGCGCACACTCTTAGGATGTTATCCAACCGGGGTGGCTATTGTTGCAACACGTACTACTGATGGAAGGAATGTTGGGTTGACCATCAACTCATTTGCTTCACTTTCACTGGAACCGCCTTTGATACTCTGGAGTCTGATTAATCACTCTCCCAATCTGTCTGTATTCCGTAACTGTGAATATTTCACCATCAGTATTCTTGGCTGTGACCATCAGGAGCTGGCTCTGCGTTTTGCCAATCCGAGAGTTGAAAATAAGTTTCAGGGTATTCCCGTGCAGGAAACACCAGAAGGGATGCCGTCAATTGATGGTGCAATAGCGACACTGGTTTGTGCCAATCGTCAGCAAACCCATCTTGGCGATCATATGTTGATGATTGGGCAGGTAAAGCGTATTGCCAGTATTGAAGGAAAGCCATTGGTTTTTCATGCCGGCATGTTTACTGCGTTACATGATATTCGGGAAATATGACAGTCCGCTGTCATCCGTCGTTTTTCAAATAACAGTTTCGCTGATTACGCTGCATTCTGAGATCCGCAGAGTCAGGATCGATCATTCTGTCGTTTTACTCAGATGTTGGGAGAAGATGAATGAAAAGCCCACTAAATGCGTTTGTTACTGCGCTGAGTCAGGGAAGTGTGAGGATTATCGATCTCACGCAGACATTGTCCTCTGGTTTTCCGGCCTTGCAGTTACCGGAACAGTTTGGACAAGTCTGGTCATTCAAAATGGAACGTATTTCTCATTATGACGAGAATGGCCCGGCCTGGTATTAGAATAATTTCAGTTGCGGTGAGCATACGGGAACCCATTTTGATGCTCCGGTACATTGGATAAGCGGTAAAGATCATGCAGATAATACAGTTGATACTATCCCCCTGCATAATTTTATCGCGCCCGCGGTGGTGGTGGATGCCAGTCAACAGGTGGCGCGATATTCAGATTGGTTGCTGACGGTTGAGTTTTTACAGGCATGGGAAGAACAATACGGGCGTATTCCTGCCCAGACATGGTTACTGTTGGCGCTGGTCTGAACGTGAATTGCAGTCTGAATTCAGTCGTGCGCTCATTGCACCGTGGGCACTACATACCGGACTGGGGCCGGATGATGCTGGCTCTGCCCTGATTGGTAAATTGACCTTTGCTGCTGTTATAGCCGGAGGAATGCCAGTGGTTAAAGGCGGTGGTAGTCGCATCGTTGAAGCATTACAGGCGATCATCGAACAACATGGTGGTCAGCTTCTTACTCATACCCAGGTTGACCGTATCATTACGCAAGGGCATGGAAAAAAACGCCGTGCTTTTGGTGTCATAGCCGCAGGAAAGGTTTATCACGCCTGCGATGCCGTAGTTTGCAATGTCACTCCTCAACAGCTTTATGGTCATTTATTGAATGATATTCCTGATACAGTCCGGCAACGTGCACAGAGCTATCGTTACGGACGTGGTGGGATGCAGATTCACTTTGCCCTGAATACTTCTCCATCATGGTGTGACCCGGAGTTACGTCATGTACCGCTTATTCATTTAACGGAGAGTATGGAACAGGTTTGTCTGTCACACAGGCTAATAACGGTTATTTGCCGAGTCATCCGACATTGGCTATAGGACAACCAACCGTACTTGATGCTTCCAGAGCGCCTGAAGGGGGATGGATCCTATGGGTTCAGATGCAGGAATTACCCGGTTATTTGAAAGGAGATGCTTTGGGCGAAATTTCTATTCCTGCTGATGGCAAATGGAATGAAACTGTCCGTGAAGCGGTTGCAGATCGCGTACAGTCTCGTTTGGAAACTGTCATCCCCGTTTTTCATCTTCGATTGTTGGCCGTAAGGCGTATTCTCCGGCAGATTTACAGGCATTGAATTGCAATTTGGTTGGGGGAGATCCCTATTCAGGAATTTGTTCACCGGATCAATTTTTCTGGCTGCGTCCTTTTGCCTCTTCGCAAGGTACGCAAGCACATCAAACTTTTGTCAGTAATGTATTTCATATTGGGGCTTCAACACATCCTGGTCCTGGGTTAGCCGGGACTTCTGGCTACCTTGTTGCCCGTCAGCTTGCGCGGCGCTAATCAAATGAATTCATTATTTCACTCGTTATCTATTCATCTTTTACAGAGAGAAAAACGCTATGAGGAAAGAATACATGGCAATAAAATCAATGACGCTAACATTCAGCCGGTTCACAGGTTTTCTTAAAAGTTGTGGTTCCGTTTTAATTCGGGATTATTTTTACCGGATTAAATTGGAAGATAAAATAATCGTATTCTGACTGACGAGGCCAGCAGTGCCAGCCTCGTTAATAATAATTAAGTTAATTTATCGTGACATTATCCTTAATTTCGAATGTGTTGATTATTTCTGTACTGATAATGGAAACTGCTTCGATAATACTTTCGTGATAACGATTATTAATCACTTTAATGTTTAATGGATTGACTGTCCATTGGGAAATATTATTATCTGGGGTTTCTATTATCAATTGATTCATCGTGAATCCAATTCCTTCTTTGTTAAATGGACTCATTTGACCCGCTTTAAATAACGTAATATTAGTGTGAGAGAGTTTTCCACTTAAATTGCAGTTAGCGATGCTAAACTCAAATGGCGCGGCTTTCAATACCTTATTGATATAAGTGTCGTTTGCCCCCATTTCCTGCAATTTCTCAGTCATCTCCTTGTATTTCTTTGAAATATCTAATTTATTTCTAAGCTCTTCTAGCGCTTCGTTATTAATGATAGTATCTAATAAGAATAGCTGAATTTTTTTTGCTCCAAGCTGTTCCAATTTAAATGCAATTTCCATCGCTAATTGTCCACCTAATGACCATCCTAAGATATGGATAGGTTGATCAATAGAAGTTTCTGTCAGAATCAACTCCATATAGATTTGAGCTATTTGGTGTAGTGAATCTATTTGATTATCTGTGCAAAGATTATAGTTATCGATGCCTATGCATTTATACACATCAGATAAGCTATTTGCCAGAGATTCATAGACTTCACTACCGGCATTAGCAGGATGAATCATAAACAATTTATTGCTTGCAATTGATTTTGGTGTTAATGAATTAAGTAAGCTGAGTTTTGTATTATCTGTTTTTAGCCATTGAGATAATAAAGAAATGCATTTGCAGTTAAATAAAATATTTAAAGGAATATCAACGCCTATTCCATGGCGTATCGCTGTGGTCAGCTTAATTGCCATCAAGGAATTACCACCGATGCGGAAGAAATTATCGTCGATACCAACCTGATCCAGCCCCAATACCTCTTGCCAAATGGCACAGAGTCGGGTTTCCAGTGCATTGCGGGGCGCCACATAACTGTCTCTATTTACCCAGACAGGCTCTGGTAAAGCCCGGCGGTCCAGTTTGCCGTTCAGCGTCAGTGGCACAGACTCAAGACGGGTAAAACTGGCCGGCACCATATATTCCGGCAAGCGGGAGGAGAGGTAGCTCATCAGGCTGTCATCGGACAGTGCCCCCTCCGTGACCAGATACGCGGCCAGTACTTTATGATTGTTATGCTCACGGTCAATCACCACCGCCTGTTTCACTTGTGGATGGGTCGCAAGCGCACTTTCGATCTCCCCCAGTTCTATGCGGTAGCCCCGGATTTTGACCTGAAAATCATTGCGGCCCAGATAATCCAGATTGCCATCCGGCCGCCAGCGCACCAAATCGCCGGTTTTATACAGCCGGGTGTAACCTTTAGCCTTGTCTTCAGGGGTAGCAAATGGATTTGCCACAAACCGCCCGGCGGTCAGTTCAGGCCGGTTTAAATACCCCCGCGCCAGTCCGGCACCGCCGATATACAGTTCTCCCGGTGCACCGATGGGAGACAGATTGCCATAACTATCAAGAACGTAAAGGCGGACGTTATTATTCGCTTTGCCGATATTGGTGGCAGTGTCCCCAGGTTGATACACATGCCCGGTTGCCCCGACGGTAACTTCTGTCGGACCGTAAGCATTCAGTACGCTGCCGTATTGGCTGAAATATGCCAGACAATCCAGGGAGGGGGACTCTCCCGCTGTAACCAATAATTGCAGGGAAGGTAACGCCGTGCCGATTAACAATTTCAAAATGGCCGGGGGTAAGGTGGCAATCTCAATACCTTCCCGTTGAATGAGCCTGGCAATTGCAGGAGCATGACGTTCTGTTTCGCTGCAAAGGTAAATGGTCAGGCCATTAAATAAGCCAGGTAATAATTCGGAAACAGAACTATCAAATACATAAGCGGCAAACATTAAGGCTTTTGTTCTCTTTGCCGCATCAAAGATTTCGGCCTGTGCTGCCACCATATGTGCCACACTTTTGTGCTCAATCATCACCCCTTTGGGCTGACCCGTGGTGCCTGACGTATAAATAATATAGGCCAAATCGGTTGGCTGGTTTATCCGCACCGGATTTTCCACAGGCTGGCCTGCGGTGATTGTCCGGTCATCCGCCGCGATGAGTATAGGTTGTTCCGTGAGTGTTTGGCTGTATTCTGCCAATGTAGCCAGATGCTGCTGTTGCGTCAGTACACAGGGCGTTTTTATGTCAGTCAGAATAAACTGAACTCGTTCAGCGGGATAAGCGGGGGAAATCGGGACATAAGCTCCCCCGGCTTTCAGCACTGCCAGAATAGCGATCACCATTTCCGGGCTGCGATCCAGATACAGGGCTATCGGTGTGTCAGCCTGTATCGTTTCATGATTCTGTTGCTGATAGCGTTCGCGGATCACATAAGCGAGCTGATTTACCCGTTCGTTAAGCTGACGGTAAGTCAGTGTTTCCCCTTCAAACACCAGTGCCACGTTATCCGGTGTTTTTTCCACCTGAGCTTCAAGCAGTTGTTGCAGGGTTTTGTCCTGCGGGTAAGGCGCATCGGTCTGGTTCCAGGTATGCAGCAGGGTATGGCGTTCTTGTGCAGACAGGATATCGAGCGCGGACAGCGGTTGTTTCTGGTCTGCCACAAAGGCTTCCAGCACCCGTTGATAGCTCTCTGTCAGCCTGACGATGGTAGCCTCATCAAACAGGCTGACTGCATAGTTCAGGTAAGCGGTAATGCTGGTTTGCCCGTCGGACATAAACAGGCTCAGATCAAACTTGGCGGGGCTGTACAGAGAATCGTCCAGTGTTACCGGCCTGAATGGCAGGCGGCTGTCTGACGAATTTTCTCCGGAACCCTGCAAACTAAACATGATCTGAAAAATCGGGTGGCGGGCGGTATCACGTTCAATATTCAGGGCATCAAGGAGCTGTTCAAACGGCATATCCTGATGGGCTTTGGCTTCGGCAACCTGCTGATGGGTCTGCGCAATCAGGGCTGCCACGCTGACAGTGTGTTGCAGTTGTGCCCTTAAGACCAGTGAATTAACGAACATGCCAATCAGGGGCTGAGTCTGGGCATGATGACGGTTATCGGTGGGGGTCCCCAGTACAATATCATTTTGCCCGGTTAATTTTGCCAGCGTGACATAAAAGGCACTGAGCAGCACGGTATACAGGGTTGTTTCCTGCATTTTGGCCAGACTTCTTAACCGGTCAGAAAGCCGGGGGTCCAGCGCAAAAGTGAAATCCCGTCCCTGATAATTCACCTGAGCCGGTCTGGGGTAATCAGTTGGCAAGGCCAGTGCTTCATAGTTGGCTAAAGCCTGCCGCCAGTAAGCTAGCTGGCGTTCACGTATGTCACCCTGTAAATAGTCGCGTTGCCATGCGGCATAATCTCCATAGGTGATATCCAGCCCAGGAAGCTGGCTGTCCCGTTTTTCCCGCAAGGAGTGGTAAATTTCCGCCAGTTCATGCAGAAAGATATCCATTGACCAGCCATCAATGGCAATATGGTGCCATAGCAGTAATAAATAGTGGCTGTCAGAAACCGGATAGTGACACAGGCGCAGACTGGGTTCCGTGGTTAAATCAAATGGCGTGGCAATCTCAGCGCGAACGGTGTGCAGAAGCGCATTAAAATCTTCACAGGGCTGGGATCTGATAACCAGATTTTCATGCAAGATTTGCTGATAAATCTGGCCGGTATCATCATTGTGGTACACCATTTTCATCACTGAATGGCGTTCAGCCAGCCGGTTAATGGCGGTTTCTAATAATGGCAGACAGGCATCATTATCCAGTTGAACCAGGTAAGGAATATGATAGACATCAGAGCCTTGTTCAAACTGTTCGATAAACAGCATCCGCTCCTGGGCAAACGATAACGGGTAGCGCTCCCGTTGCAGGCGGGGGATAACCGTATAGGTCTGTTGTTCCATCCGGGTTGTCAGGCCAGCGATGGTTTTCAGCTCAAACAATTGTGCCAGCGAGACCTCGGTTGCCAAAACCCGGCGAATGGCCGCGGTCAGCTTAACCGCTGTCAGGGAGTTACCGCCGATACGGAAGAAGTTATCTTCTATGCCAACCCGTTCCAGCCCCAATACCTCTTGCCAAATGGCACAGAGTTGGGTTTCCAGTGCATTGCGGGGCGCCACATAACTGTCTCTATTTACCCAGACAGGCTCTGGTAAAGCCCGGCGGTCCAGTTTGCCGTTCAGCGTCAGTGGCACAGACTCAAGACGGGTAAAACTGGCCGGCACCATATATTCCGGCAGACGGGCTGACAGATGCCCGATCAGGCTGTCATCCGATACCCCCTCCTCCGTCACCAGATAGGCCACCAGCACTTTATCCCCTTCGTGTTCCCGATCGATCACCACCGCCTGTTTCACCTGTGGATGGGTCGCCAGTGCACTTTCAATTTCCCCTAATTCAATGCGGTAGCCCCGGATTTTGACCTGAAAATCATTGCGGCCCAGATAATCCAGATTGCCATCCGGCCGCCAGCGCACCAAATCGCCGGTTTTATACAGCCGGGTATAACCCCGTGCCTTGTCTTCGTCCGTAGCAAACGGATTTGTCACAAACCGCCCGGCGGTCAGTTCAGGCCGGTTTAAATACCCCCGCGCCAGTCCGGCACCGCCGATATACAGTTCTCCCGGTGCGCCGACGGGAGACAGATTGCCATAACTATCAAGAACGTAAAGGCGGACGTTATTATTCGCTTTGCCGATATTGGTGGCAGTGTCCCCAGGTTGATACACATGCCCGGTTGCCCCGACGGTAACTTCTGTCGGACCGTAAGCATTCAGTACGCTGCCGTATTGGCTGAAATATGCCAGACAATCCAGGGAGGGGGACTCTCCCGCTGTAACCAATAATTGCAGGGAGGGTAACGCCGTGCCGATTAACAATTTCAAAATGGCCGGGGGTAAGGCGGCAATCTCAATACCTTCCCGTTGAATGAGCCTGGCAATTGCAGGAGCATGACGTTCTGTTTCGCTGCAAAGGTAAATGGTCAGGCCATTAAATAAGCCAGGGAATAATTCGAAAACAGAACCATCAAATACATAAGCGGCAAACATTAAGACTTTTGTTCTCTTTGCCGCATCAAAGATTTCGGCCTGTGCTGCCACCATATGCGCCACACTTTTGTGCTCAATCATCACCCCTTTGGGCTGACCCGTGGTGCCTGACGTATAAATAATATAGGCCAAATCGGTTGGCTGGTTTATCCGCACCGGATTTTCCACAGGCTGGCCTGCGGTGATTGTCCGGTCATCCGCCGCGATGAGTATAGGTTGTTTCGTGAGTGTTTGGCTGTATTCTGCCAATGTAGCCAGATGCTGCTGTTGCGTCAGTACACAGGGCGTTTTTATGTCAGTCAGAATAAACTGAACTCGTTCAGCGGGATAAGCGGGGGAAATCGGGACATAAGCTCCCCCGGCTTTCAGCACTGCCAGAATAGCGATCACCATTTCCGGGCTGCGATCCAGATACAGGGCTATCGGTGTGTCAGCCTGTATCGTTTCATGATTCTGTTGCTGATAGCGTTCGCGGATCACATAAGCGAGCTGATTTACCCGTTCGTTAAGCTGACGGTAAGTCAGTGTTTCCCCTTCAAACACCAGTGCCACGTTATCCGGTGTTTTTTCCACCTGAGCTTCAAGCAGTTGTTGCAGGGTTTTGTCCCGCGGGTAAGGCGCATCGGTCTGGTTCCAGGTATGCAGCAGGTGCAGACAGGATATCGAGCGCGGACAGCGGTTGTTTCTGGTCTGCCACAAAGGCTTCCAGCACCCGTTGATAGCTCTCTGTCAGCCTGACGATGGTAGCCTCATCAAACAGGCTGACTGCATAGTTCAGGTAAGCGGTAATGCTGGTTTGCCCGTCGGACATAAACAGGCTCAGATCAAACTTGGCGGGGCTGTACAGAGAATCGTCCAGTGTTACCGGCCTGAATGGCAGGCGGCTGTCTGACGAATTTTCTCCGGAACCCTGCAAACTAAACATGATCTGAAAAATCGGGTGGCGGGCGGTATCACGTTCAATATTCAGGGCATCAAGGAGCTGTTCAAACGGCATATCCTGATGGGCTTTGGCTTCGGCAACCTGCTGATGGGTCTGCGCAATC